>JAEXSY010000371.1 GCA_023440105.1 Bacillota bacterium | reverse complement strand
TCCATAGAAAGAGTTAGCTTCAAAAGTGTTTCGAAATCAAGTTTGCGTTTTCTTGTGAAGTCAGAGTCAGGATTCTTAACAAAAGGTGACGGATTGAGACCCATTTCCTGAATTATGTCCAGTACCTGTTGCTTTAAGTTTTGAGCAAAATCGTTCATATGTTTATAACCTCCTAAAAAATGTATCTAAAACAGGGGCTACGCCACATATTTCTAACGACTTGTCAAGTATTTTTAGTATTTTTTTGCACAAAAAAAAAAAGGGCATGTCTTTTTAAACATGCTCTATTTTTAAAATTATAGCCATAATCTCTTATCTAAATGACATTGTCCATATAGGATGCTTTTTTATTTTGTCTTTTTAATACTGTGTAATTTATTACCGTAACTGTAACAAATTACAATAAACTTACTATATAACAGCAAAACTGGAAACTGTTGCATATAAATAGTGGTTTTTATACAATCTAAATAACATGAACACTATTAATTACAAAAGTTAAAGGTGGGATAGATTATGAGACAAAAAAATAAGGTAGTGATTGTTGGAGGTGGCAGCACCTGGACTCCAGGTATATTAAGCTGTATCTCAAAAAAGAAGGACAGCTTCCCAATAAGTGACTTAACCCTTTATGATGTAGATGAAGAAAGACAGAAAGTAGTAGGTGAATTTGGAAAGGTATTCTTTAGTGAAAATTACCCAGAGCTTAACTTTGGCTATACAACAGATAAAGAAAAAGCCTATAAGGATGTGGACTTTGTATTCTGCCAGATGAGAACCGGTGGCTACCCCATGAGAGAAAAGGATGAGAAGATTCCCCTTACCTTCGGCTGTGTGGGTCAGGAAACCTGCGGTGCTGGAGGCTTTGCCTATGGTATACGCTCAATAAGAGATATGATTCAGCTTGTAAAGGATGTGAGGGAACATTCTCCAGAAGCATGGATTATAAATTATACAAATCCAGCTGCAATAGTGGCAATTGCTCTACACTTGGCTTTTCCTGAGGATAAAAAAATTCTAAACATCTGTGATCAGCCAGTAAACCTACTCCGTTCCTATGGTAGACTTTTAAACATGGACCCTTATGAATTTGAGCCCGTATACTTTGGTCTTAACCACTTTGGATGGTTTAAGCATCTATATGATGGTGAAGGTAAGGACCTTGTGCCTGAAATTAAGGCTTATGTAAAGAAAAATGGTTTTATCCCAGCAGATGCTGAGCAGAGAGACCAATCCTGGTTAGATACCTATGCTATGGTGCAGACAATGCTGGAGGACTTTCCAGATTACCTTCCAAATACCTATCTTCAATATTATTATTATCCAGAATATAAGGCTTCAAAGCAGGATATATCCTTTACTAGGGCCAATGAGGTTATGAGCGGAAGGGAAAAGAGAGTTTTTGAAGAATGCAGAAAGGTAGCTGAAGCGGGAACTGCTGAAGGCACTCATGTGGTACAAAACGATGCTCATGGAGATATGATTGTTGAAGTAGCAGAGTCAATAGCCTATAATCTTCACAAGCAATATATAGTTATAGTTCCAAATGAGGGCTATATTGATAATGTAGATAGAAAGGCTATGGTGGAGGTTACAGCTATTCTTGGGAAAAATGGTCCAAGACCTATGGGTGTAGGTTCTATTCCCATCTTCTATAAAGGGATGATAGAGCAGCAAAATGCCTATGAGCAGTTAACCTGTGAAGCCTATTTTGAAGGCTCCTACACTAAGGCTCTTCAAGCATTGACCTTAAATAGAACAATTGTTGATGGAAAGAAAGCAAGAAAGATACTAGATGCTTTAATTGAAGAAAATAAAGGCTTCTGGCCAGAACTAAAATAAAAAGAGGTGAAATACATGAGCAAAAAAGATGATATATTAAAGGGATTTCAGGCTTTCGGAAGAAGCCTGATGCTCCCCATTGCTACAATAGCTGCCGTTGGTATCCTTTACGGCCTTACCGCAGCACTCTCAAGACCACAGGTCGCAGAGCTATTACCTTTTTTAAATAATGAAATTATTTACTACATATTGTTTCTTATTCGTAATTTAAGCGGTAAAATCTTCGACCTAATACCTGTACTCTTTGCTATTTCTATAGCCTTAGGTCTAGCAAAGGAAGAAAAAGAAATCTCAGCAATGGCAAGCTTTATAGGCTATTATGTAATGCACTGGAGCTCATCCTATCTACTAGCCTCTGAGCTCTTTACCCTAGATACTTCTGGACTAGCAGATATACTAGGGATTACTGGAACCCTACAGATGGGTGCTGTGGGCGGTATGATAGTTGGTCTAATGACCGCTTATCTTCATAATAAGTATTACAAAATTGAACTACCTGTGGCAATAGCATTCTTTGGAGGTAAACGTTTTGTATCCATAGCTGTAATCCTTTGGTCTTTACTCCTGGGACAGATACTTCCTTTTGTATGGATTCCTATCTCCTCCTTTATTAATATGATTGGTGTGGGAATTGCAGGTCTAGGACAGATTGGAGTATTCCTATATGGCTTCCTGGAAAGACTTTTGATACCTACAGGTCTTCACCACATACTAAACGGTATCTTCAGAACCACACCAGCAGGTGGAGTTTACGAAGGAGTTGAAGGTGTATGGAATATCTTCTTCGAATTCTTCGAATCTGTAGATATCAGCGTATTAAAGCCCTTCACAGCCTTCATGGCTCAGGGTAAGATACCTTATATGATGTTTGGTCTTCCTGCAGCAGCCTTAGCTATCTATAGAACTACACCTCCTGAGAAAAAGAAAGCAGTGAAGGCTCTTATGATTGCTGGTACACTCGCTTCCTTTACCACAGGTATTACAGAGCCCTTAGAGTTTTCCTTCCTGTTCATTGCTCCAGCTCTATTTATCTTCCATTCTATAATGGGTGGCTTATCCTTTGTACTTATGAGCTTACTAAATGTAGGTATCGGTAATACACAGGGTGGTGTAATAGATCTGCTGGTATATGGCATCATGGTACCAGGTTCAAACTGGTACTTTGCAGTAATAGTGGGACTAGCTTATGGTCTCCTATACTACAATGTTTTTAAGTGGTATCTAAAGAAAAAACAAATAACCGTAGATGTAAGTGAAGAAATAATTGATGACTCACCTCAGACTGGTACTGTAGATAGGAAGATAGTTACTATAATAGAAGCCCTAGGCGGCAGAGAGAATATAGTTCAGATTAACAACTGCTTTACTCGATTGAGAGTGGATATAAAGGACATGAAATATGTGGAGGAGGATGTGTTAAAAGCCACTGGTGCCATGGGTATAGTTAAGCCTTCAGACACCCATATCCAGGTTATCTATGGACCTAAGGTAGATGCCATAGCTTCAAAGGTAAAATTAGCTCTTAAATAATTCAAAAAGTCCTATACCAAAGGGTGTAGGACCATTCTTTTTTATCAATTGATTTGATTATATATGTATCTATTTACAATGAGATCAAATACCATCATAAAAGGCACTCTAGAAGCTATGTCGTAGCTGCAATCTAAAAAAGGACTAGAAGCCACATAAAAATTAATGTTGGATAGCTCTGCTAATGGATTTTTCCCCAGACCTGTAAAAGACACAATAAAGGCCTTATTTGCTTTCGCTATCTGGGCCAGCTTAAGCACCTGCTGAGTAGCTCCACTGTTACTTGCAAGGATAACCACATCTCTTTCGTCCATGTTTGCTGCAGCAAGGAGTGCAATATGAGTGTCGTCATAGCATATATTCATCCTGTTACAGGTTAAAAGATATTTAGAAAAATACTTTAAGGCTTCAGAGGTAATCCCCTTACCAAATAAATGAACATTCCTATCAGATTCTAAAATATCCGTAACAGCCTCTATGCTTTCTCTGTTAGTTAAAGCCAGGGTGTCTGTGATTTGCTTTGAAAAATAATCTTCCATGGTGTCTATAGATATCTTCTGTGAAACATTATCTTCCTGCTCCAGTATACTCTGCTTCAGATAGTATTTAAGCTCAGAGAATCCCGATAGCTTCAGCTTTTTACACAATCTCATAATGGTAGCTGTTGAAAAAAAGGTAGTGGTAGAGAGTTCCTGGATGCTCATATTCAGCACTTTATTTTTATTTTTAAATATGTATTCTAATATCTCATATTCAGAGGGGCTTAACTCCTTCAGATATTCAACCTTTAAATCTTGAAACACAATACCCTCCCCTTTCTATAGATATATAAGGATTTAACACCATTATAAACCAATAGAGCCAATTATGTCTTTATTTTATTTTTATGAAACCTTCTGCTCTATGAAAATAAGTATAGAATTTAACTTTTATAAATAAAAAAAGTGGGCAGAACTCTAAAGCTGAGTTCTGCTCACTTATTTAAAGATTAAAAATCTCCTTTAATTCTGAGTAATTCTCATGGGTCAATAGGGCATCCATTTCTGTATCCTTAAACTTTACCACGTAAGTCCATCGACCATAGGGATATATCTTGGTAATTTTAGATACATTGATTATATAGGATTTATGGCTTCTCATAAACTTAGTCATGTCTAGCTTATCCTGAATATCCCCTAAGGAATCAGAAGTAGATATCCTTTCCGTAGAGGTATAGATTACTGTAGACTTTTCTTCCCTCTGAATAAGGATAATTTCAGAAGGATCTATTAAGGTTATACCCTCTTTGTTTTTTATGGCCAACTTATCTAAAGCAATAGAAGCCTTAGGTTTTTCTATTACCTTAACCTCTCTCTTTTCTTCGGTGATATCCTTGATGCGGTTTAGAGTATTTAGTATTCTTTCTATCTTAAAGGGTTTAATGATATAGTCAAAGGCATAAAGCTCGAAGGCCCGAGGCATAAATTCATTATGCCCCGTAGCAAAAATTATCATTGTCTTGGGGTTTATAGAAAGCATCGCCTCAGCGCAATCAACCCCGGACATCCCATTAAGCTCTATATCCAAGAAAACTACTTCCGGTCTTTGAGCCTCAAAGATTTTTAAGGCCTCTTCTCCACTAGCAGCTTCTCCAATCACCTGAAAGCCTTGGAGCTTCTCTACTGTCTTTTCTATAAGAAGCCTCATACCAGGCTCATCATCTACGATAAGCACCTTCAAAAGGGTCAAGGTTTTCTCCTTAGATAGCTTCGCCTGGACTTCTCCCTTTTAGCTACAGGCTTATCTAGAATTTCACTGAGAACAAAAGCTCTTTGAAGCCTGCTGGAGGTTAAATCCTCTAAAAGCCCATCAATATAGCCCTTTTGCTGTCCCACATTTCTTCCTGTACTTTTATCGTAATTTTTCATATAAAATCAGCTCCTATATGGAATCCTTTGGCTTATTGTCCTTTTCATTCTGAACTATTGGCTTTGGTTTTCCAGAATTAGAAATTGACTGTCTCATATC
>JAEXSY010000108.1 GCA_023440105.1 Bacillota bacterium | reverse complement strand
CAAAATAACAGTAGCAAGGCCTAGAAAAATAGAAAGTAAAGAGGCTAAATCTCTAGAGGCAACACTCCTAGAAAAGGTTAAAATCATTGGAGTTATAGTCTGGAAATTCTCTCCACCAACAATCAATGGAGCTGATGTGGCTGATAATCCTGTAATAAAGGTAAGTATGGTTACAGCAAACATAGAAGGAAGCATCACTGGTATAACAACCCTACTAAGAATAGTAAAGGTAGATGCTCCCATATTCTTTGCTGCCTCCACAGTCTGAAAGTCCACCTTACGTATGGCATTTGTTAGGAATATCATATGATTAGAGGTACAGGCAAAGGTCATAACAAATAATACAGCCCAGTACCCCCTAAACCAATCTCCATTCATGGAAGGGAAAATCTTTACCAAAAAGTTCGTAAGATATCCATTAGAACCATAAATAAACTTATAGCCTGAAACAAGGATAATCCCGCCATAAATCAAGGTTGTCATATATCCTAAACGAAGGATTTTTGCCCCTTTTATATCAAAATACTCTGTTATCAGCACCAAGCTTGTACCAATAATTCCTACGGTTATTGAAAGGGTTACGGCAAGTATAAAGCTATTTTTCAAGCTTCTCATAGCTCTCTCAGATCTTATAAGCTTTTCTATAGGCTCTAGAGAAAGATTCCCCTGCTCAAAAAAGGTGGTGTATAACACATTAAGATTTGGAATTATTAGCAGCAATATAATAAACCATGCAAAGGCTGCAAAAATCCCATATTTCCATAGGTTATTAATAGAAAGTATTCTCTTATCTTTTTTCATGAGTCTCACCTCAATATTGCATAATACTTGATGGATTTATAGAAATAGTTATTGCATCTCCTACCTTGTATTTCTGATTTTCATAATTTTTCTCAATACATTTTAATAATTGACCTGCTGCTTTTAAGTAATATTTTATATAAAGACCATAATACTCGCTGTCTACCACTTCTGCTTTAATCTTAGCTGTACCCTTATCTGTATCTACTCCAAGATTAATACGCTCTAATCGAATATAGCTTTTCTTATTAGGACTCAGGTTAGAGCCTACTTGGTCATTAATTTCTTTTATAATGCTACCGCCTAAGCTATTTATATCTCCAATAAAGTTACATACAAATTCTGTAGCTGATTGATTATATATTTCATCAGGTCTTCCTATCTGCTCAATGACACCTTTATTGAATACTGCTATCCTGTCCGATAGTATAAGAGCCTCCTCCTGATCATGAGTAACATATATAGAGGTTATTCCAAACTTTTTCTGCATCTCTTTAAGCTCTTCTCTGAGCTGAACTCTTAGCTTTGCATCAAGGTTAGATAAAGGTTCATCGAGACATATAATTTCCGGCTGCATTACCAAGGCTCTTGCTATGGCAACCCTCTGCTGCTGACCTCCTGAAAGCTCTGAAACCTTTTTTGTTAGCTGTTCCTGACTTAATTCCACCTTGTCAGCAATGGCTTTTACCTTTTCCTCTACTTCATTCTTTTTAAGCTTTTGCACCTTTAAGCCAAAAGCAATATTCTCATACACATCAAGAGTTGGAAATAGAGCATAGCTCTGAAAAACCATTCCTATATTACGCTTTTCAATGGGAGTATCGGTAATATCCACTCCTCTTACGGAGAGGCTTCCCCTTGTGGGCTTTATAAACCCTGCCAGAGTTCTTAAGGTAGTTGTTTTACCACAGCCTGAAGGACCTAAAAAAGTAAAAAACTCTCCTTCCTTTATGTGAATATTTATATCCTTAAGAGCTGTAAAATTACCAAAATTAACCTGTATATTTTTTATATCAATCATAGCTCTGCCTCCACTTTTGGTTATAAAAAGGCTGTTTTCTCTCTAAGATAAAATCAGCCTGTATATTTATATCTATTTCATATACTCTAGTTCTATCTTTTCCATCCACTCATCAATATGCTCAGCTACAAAATTCCAATCGATATCCTGTGGCTTGAAGTTTTCACTTATATAAAGATTTGCTTCACTGGTTTTATCCATGGCCTTTTCGTTTGCTGGCATTGTAGAAAACTGCTCTGCCCATTCTCCTTGAATCTCTGCACTGCCAAACCAATCAACAAAACGCTTTGCTTCATCTAGCTTTTTCGTTCCTTTAATTATTGCAATCTGCTCTGTTGCATAAGGAACACCAACCTCAGGATTTACAATACCAGTCTTAACCCCGTGCTGCTCTTCTCTAGTTGCAATACCGCTTGACCACATCTGTCCAAACCAAACAGGATCAGCTTCATCGGCAAATCTAGCATATAAATCTACACCTTCTATGGCCACAGAACCATGCTCAAAGTATTTTTTTATTTCATCCCATCCCTTTTGAGATACTCCAAGCTCACCATTAGGATCTTGATAACGTACTAAAATACCAGCTAAAACATTTCTTGTTGTTCCTGCACCAAGATCTCTTCTTGTTTCATAGGTTCCATGATATTCCTTATTATTCCAGAGATCTAACCAATCCTTTGGAGCACTAGCTTCATCATATTTAGCCTCATTATATACTAGAAGTATTGCTTGATTTACTAACGCATGATAATAGCCATCCTTATCATTTACCCCTTCAGATATTT
>JAEXSY010000107.1 GCA_023440105.1 Bacillota bacterium | reverse complement strand
GCACTAGACCATACCTGCTCTCCCTCATGGATTATCCCTAGCTTTTTTACAACCCTACCTTCTGGTTTATAGCTCCACAGCTCACCTGCATTACCAGCAGCTAAGCCCCCTATATAAACGGTGCCATCTGGAGCTAGAGAGTGTGTCCATGCTCCTGTTACATCGCCCAACTGTGCAGCAAATAAGAGCTTATTATCCTTTAAATCAACAACATTAAATTTTCCACCATCAGCGGTGGTATAGACAACATCTCTACCATTCTCCTTAGCAATTATTGAGGTCTTAATGGATACATCTGATGCTGCCACTCCTAAGTCCACAGAATTCTTGAAGCCTCTATCGCCAAGCTTCTTAGAGACAGTTTCCTCCGCAGCTGCATAACCTCCTACTGGTATTAAGGACAAGAAAATTATAATAGTCAGTATAGCTGAAACATTAAATCTAAACTTTTTTGACATAAACTATCCTCCTCATAATAATAGCATAATAGTTACAAATGTTTACGATTTCATTCTAATTATCTTACATATAATAGTAAACTTACTAAATTGCTAAATTATAGGAATATATTGCTATGTTTAATATCAAATAAAGTACAACTAAATTTTTTCAAAAATAAAAGCAGCACAAGCTGCTTTCTTAAAATATTTATTTTATGATCTTTTTACTCTTGTGCTCCTCCTGAAATGTCATCATAAAGCTATAATATACCTCTAGGAATTCTGTACCCTTAAGATAAACCATTGCTCTTCTCTTGATTATTTCTGGGATTCCATAATACCCTTCAGCTATGGCACAGGTGATAGAAGCAATGGTATCGCTATCTCCTCCTATAGATATAGCATTTCTTAAGGAATCCTCAAAGGAGCTTCCTTCTAAAAAGGCTGCTATGGCATAGGGGATACTTCCCTCTGCAGAGGAATTGTAGCTGTACTGTGGCCTTATCTCATCCAGTGTAAAGCTGAGGTCGTAGTATTTTTCTGCATAAGCTTTTATCTCTTTCTTATCTGCTCCATTTATAGAAAGATAAATACAGCCAGCAACAGCTACGGCACCTTTTATTCCCTCACTATGATTATGAGTAATCTCTGCACATAGCTTTGCAAGCTCTTCTGCCTCCTCAAGGCTTGTGGCTGCATAAGCTATAGGTGCTACCCTCATAGCCGCTCCATTACCAAGACTTCTATAGGGTACTGGTTTCCTTTCCTGAAGCCACCTTTGGAACATACCAGCATACCCTGCAAAGGGATATAATCTACCAAGCCTCTGCATCTCTTCCGTAAGACATTGTTTCAAGTTTTCCTTAGAATTGCACCTCATTAAACCATTAACCACGGCAAAATTCATCACCGTTTCGTCAGTAAAATGGCAGCCTTCCTCAAAAAGTATAAAATCCTTAGTTTTTATGTTATTCCACTCATAAATGGAACCTACTACATCTCCAACAACTGCACCAAACATATTCTCTCTCCTTATACATAATTAAAAACCGTAATATGCTACGGCTTTGGACCCAATATGTATAATATTCAGAGAAGCATATAAAATGAACATCCTATAGAAATATCATAATTCTTTAAGGTCTGTTAGCGAATGTTGAAGGATTATCAAAGATTCTTATGCTTTATTATCATTCTCTAGAATACAAAAAGCTGAGATTAATATCCCAGCTTTTATATATATAGCTAATTATACAAAGCTATTTAACATTTTTGCTCTTACCAAGGTAAGCTTCCTTTATCCTCTCATCGGCTAGAAGCTCTGTACCAGTTCCTGTTATGGTTATATGTCCTGTTTCCAGAACGTAGGCAGAGTTTGCTACCTGGAGGGCCATATTGGCATTCTGCTCTATGAGAAGTACAGTTATACCATTGGAGTTGATTTCCTTAATAATCTCAAAGATGCTTTTAACTACTAAGGGAGCAAGTCCTAAGGATGGCTCGTCCATCATAATAAGCTTTGGCCTGCTCATGAGAGCTCTTCCTACAGCCAGCATCTGCTGCTCTCCTCCAGAAAGGGTACCAGCTAGTTGCCATTCACGCTCCTTAAGGCGAGGAAACAAGGAAAAGATATATTCATAATCCTTATCCAGATTATCCTTTCTGAGATAAGCACCGATACGGAGATTCTCCTTAACTGTGAGGTTTGCAAAAACCTTTCGGCCTTCAGGTACAAGAGTTATGCCACTTTTAACAATTGCATCGGGAGTTTTTCCTACTATATCCTGTCCTTCAAAAAGAATAGAAGAATTCTTAGGCTTTACAAGGCCTGCTATAGACTTTAAGGTTGTGCTTTTTCCGGCTCCATTGGCACCAATCAGTGTAACTATTTCCCCTTGAGGTACTTTAAAGGATATATTCTTTACTGCTTCGATACCGCCATAGGCTACGAATAAATTCTTAATTTCCAGTATATCAGTCTTCATCCTCTACCACCCCCAGATATGCATCTATAACACTCTGATCATTTTGAATTTCCTCTGGCTTCCCTTCAGCAATAAGCTTTCCGAAATCAATAACATATATCCTATCGGATATATCCATTACCAGATTAATATGATGCTCTATAAGTAAAACGGATAAATTGAACTTATCACGGATATCGTGGATAAAATCTGTAAGCTCATTAGTCTCCTGCGGGTTCATCCCTGCTGCAGGCTCATCTAATAGAAGGAGCTTAGGCTCTGTAGCTAAGGCTCTAGCAATTTCTAAACGCCTCTGCTTTCCATAGGGCAGAGAAGTTGCTAAGTCATCCTTAAGCTCTTCTAGGCCTACCATTCTTAATAGCTCCAAAGTTTCCTGGCGCATCTTTTCCTCTTCCTTATGGTTTAGCATAAAGGTGGCAGTAAAAAGATTGCTCGTCCTTCTCATATGCTTGGCCACTAGAACATTTTCAAACACCGTCATGGACTTAAAAAGTCTAATATTTTGGAAGGTTCGTGCTATACCAAGGTTTGTGAGCTCATCGGGAGTTTTTACTATAGATTTAGTATACTTCCCCATATTCTCTCCACCATAGAGCTTTTTCATCTTTCCCTTGGGATAGTTTTCTAATATAATCTCATCAAAATATTTCACTAATCCATTAGTAGCTTCATAAACTCCAGTGACAACGTTGAAGGCAGTTGTTTTTCCTGCACCGTTAGGGCCTATTAAGGAGACAATTTCTCCTTCATTGACCTTTAAGGATAGATTGTTAACAGCTATAACACCACCAAACTGCATGGTAATATTTTCAAGGGTTAAAACATTTTTTACAGAATCAGCCATTATTACCCCCCCTTGCCTTTTTAGATGTTAAGCTTCTCTTTTTTTTCTTAAACCAATTCA
>JAEXSY010000359.1 GCA_023440105.1 Bacillota bacterium | reverse complement strand
TGGTATACCTATACCTTCATTATTACATATACTATTATTTAAATCCCTACCTGATATCAGTTTTATTATATCTCCTAATCTACACCATTCCCATCCTTTAGGTAAGTCAAAGACTTTTTCTTCTTCACTTATTTCAGGTAATGGCTTTTCCTTCTTAATTACCTTATCCTTTATAAGTTGCTCTTTCTCAGCTTTTATCTTTTAAAGCAGTACACTAGCAGGTTCATCATTTTCATCTTGTGACACTAACTTACCTTGTATAGCCAGTTGAAGAATCTTATCCTTTAACGATTTTATATCCACTATTCCTCAACTCCTTCTAAAGCTTCCCTTATCTTATCTACCAAACTAACTATATTCCTAGACTTAACCTCCATAGTAGTAAGTAACTCATCAAGAGTATACTCTTTTTCCTCTACTAATTTATTAGGATTCTTAAAATCTAAATTAAACTCCTTAGCTCTAACCTCATCTATACTAACCTTATAAGAATTTAAATCTTCCTTATCCCTATCATTCCACCACTTTCTAACACCATCTAAATGAACAGACTTAAATGGTTTAGTCTTAGAGAAACTTCTATAACCTTCTGGCAGTGGAACATCATAATACCATATTTCCTTAGTAGCCTCTGTTTTATCAAAGAATAATATATTTGTAGTAATACTTGTATAAGGAGCAAATACCCCTGCTGGTAATTTCACTATTGTATGAAGATTACACTCATTTAATAATCTCTCTTTCAGAGCTTTTTGTGAATTTTCATTACCAAATAAGAAGTTATCAGGAAGAATTATACCCACTCTACCATTTTTCTTTAATCTATATAATATCAATGCTACGAATAAATCTGCCGTTTCAGATGTTTGTAATTCCGTTGGGAAATTAGATTGAATTATTTTTTCTTCAGTCCCACCATAAGGAGGATTCATCATTATACAATCAAATCTATCTTCCTCTTTATAATCTCTTACATTTTTCTCTAAAGAATTGCCATGTATTATATTAGGCTCATCTATATCATGTAATAACAAGTTAGTCATACAAAGTAAATGAGGTAAGTTCTTTTTCTCTATACCAAATAAGCTTCTATTTACAGTTTCCTTATCTTCCACTGTTTTTATTTGCTTTTGTAATATTTCAAGAGCAGAAGTCAAAAATCCACCAGTACCACAGGCAAAGTCGGCAACTGTTTCTCCTATTTGTGGATTTATCATCTCTGCTATAAACTCAGTAGTAGCCCTCGGACTATAAAACTCACCACTATTACCTGCTGATTGTAAGTCTTTTAATATTGTTTCATATATATCATTGAAAGCATGTCTTTCATCAAGTTCTGTAAAATCTACTTCATCAATAGCATTTATAACTTGTCTTAATAAAACTCCATTTTTCATATAGTTAAAAGCATCTTCAAATACTTCTTTAACTATGGCACTTTTTCTTGGAGTAGTTTCATCTACTTCTAAAGATTTTAAAGTAGGGAATAATCTATCATTTACAAATGTAAGAAGTTCATCGCCTGTCATTGCTTTTCCATCTTTATTATCTACTGCCCATTCTCTCCATCTCAACTCTTCTGGGATTATGCTTTCATAGTCATCATCATGAAACTCCCATAATTCTTCTTTTGCATCATATACTTTTAAGAATAATATCCAAACTATCTGTGCTATTCTTTGAGCATCTCCATCAACACCACTGTCTTGACGCATTATATTTTGTAGTCTTTTAACTAAATTGTCTATACTCATTGCTGTTTACCTTTCTATATTAATAACTATTTTAATTTATATAAAAAAAGCTTGAACAACTGAGTCCAAGCTTTTATATATATGACTATAAAAATCTAACCATTTGTACCAGACCATCTTCTCCATCTTTTTGTAGTCTTTTAAAATCATTTTTCTCATAAAAACTTATTAGCTTTGGATGATCATTACATTCTATTAATACAAATCGTCCACCAATTAATTCATATACTTGATTAATTACATCCATTGCGTAATTAATAATTTCATCTCCAGATATTAAATCAGAGTATTGATCATTTTTACCAATCTGTCCTATTAGATATGATGGTAATTCTGTTTTATTTATAAGCGTTTTAATAATTCTTTACCTGCATTTAATTCTACAATCACATTTCTTTTTGCCGTTGTTTTAGTATTTTTCTTTTCTGAAAGACCTTTTATTAAAACATTCATTGCTTTTTCATCTTTTATACTTATTTTTTTATCAAAACTCACAGTAGCCATTTAATCCACCTCGATTTAAATCTTAAATATATTATATATTATATTTAAGATTTAATAAAGGATAATTCTATCCCTTATTATATATATTACTATTATTGCACCTTATTGTGATTTTTAAGCATATATTTCTTTTTCAAGTTCTTTTACTGCCTCTAAGTATTTCTTTTTATTTCCAAATGCTTTTACTATCTTTAGAGGACTTCCAAATTCACTAAATGGATGAAGTTCAAGTATTTCAGTTTTTTCTAAATCCTTTATACCTTCATCTTTATATTTTTCCAAAAGTCCTTCTAAAACTTTTTGAGCAACATCAGAATATTTATATAAATATCCTCTTTTCTTAACATTATTAGCTCTTTCAGCTTTTGTAAGAGGTGGTTTGTCAAATGCTATATGACATATTAAATCAAAATCATCTATATCTGGATTTCCTATATCGTCCCTAAGTGCATCTAACAATATTCCATGTTCTTTAAGTTCTTCTATTATAGCTTCTCTTTTTTCTCCACTATTCCATCTATTTAAGAAAGTATCCAAATCAGCAAATTCTTCTAAGATATTCTTTTTAGAGTAATCCTTTAAAGATTCTGTTATTAACTTTCCATCTTTATCATAATACTGAACTCTTTCACTTATTATACTTACTTCAACATCTTTTATCCTATACTTATGTTTCTTATCTTTGTCAAAGTCTTCATCGCCTTCACTTTGAGGATAAATATCATCTCCACCTTCTTCTGGTGGAACTATATCATCGCCCTTATCTTCATCTGGTTCATAAACTTGTACTGGTTCACCATCCCAATCAGGGTCAGCAAAAAGTCGAGATACATTTCTAAAATCCATTATCGTGAAGTATTCTTTTCCGTAATCTGGTTTTAATCTTGTTCCACGACCTATAATTTGTTTAAATTCAATCATTGAACCTATATTAGTATCAAGAACGATTAATTTACAAGTTTTACAGTCAACGCCTGTTGTCATCAACTTAGATGTGGTTACTATTGTAGGATATAAGCTATCTTCATCAATAAAGTTATCAAGCTGAGCTTTTCCTTCAGCATTATCTCCTGTAATTCTCATTATGTATTTATTATTTTGAGCTACCAAATCAGAGTTTTCATTTATAAGTGCTTGACGCATACGCTCTGCATGGTCTATATCTACACAAAATACTATGGTTTTAGCAA
>JAEXSY010000036.1 GCA_023440105.1 Bacillota bacterium | reverse complement strand
CTCATTCGCAGCGTTCGTTTTATGCAGGTTGAACTGCTGTTACCAGTTCGTTCGTGTCACACCTCAGTAGATAGAATAGGCAATGAGTAAATGCTGGTATTCCATTGCTACTATTTTTCTCAAGGAGATGTACAAGTATGAACGCAGTAGGTATCGATGTTTCTAAGGGTAAAAGCATGATTGCTGTTATCCGTCCATTTAGTGAAGTTGTATCCAGTCCGTTCGAAATCCATCACACATCCAGTGAAATTGACAAATTAATTGACCGCCTGCAGAGCCTGGACGGTGAAACCAGAATCGTAATGGAGCATACCGGAAGATATTATGAGCCGATAGCTCACTGGCTTTCAAACGCTGGTTTTTTTGTAAGTGCAGTAAACCCAAAGCTCATCAAAGACTTCAGCAACAATTCTCTTCGCAAGGTCAAAACAGATAAAGCAGATGCTGTTAAAATAGCACGCTATGCCCTTGACAATTGGCAAGACCTGCGACAGTATTGTCTTATGGACGAAATACGTAATCAATTAAAAACTATGAACAGGCAGTTTGATTTCTACATGAAACAGAAAACTGCTCTAAAAAACAATCTAATCAGTCTCTTAGACCAAACATATCCCGGTGCAAATGCTTTCTTTGACAGTCCTCCTCGGACTGACGGCAGTCAGAAATGGGTAGATTTTGTGGCTACCTTCTGGCATGTGGACTGCGTGCGAAGTATGTCTCTCAATTCATTCACAGAACGTTATAAAAGGTGGTGCAAACGAAAAGGCTACAACTATCAACCCTCAAAACCCGGCGAGCTTTATACCGCTTCCAAAAGTCTAATTGCTGTTTTGCCTAAAGATGATATGACAAAACTGCTTATAAAGCAGGCCGTTGAGTAGTTAGATACTGCTTCCAAAACAGTAGAGCAGCTTCGTGCCAAAATGAATAAAACGGCGTCCTGCTTGCCTGAATACCCGATTGTTATGGCAATGTGTGGTGTCGGTCTGTCGTTAGGACCTCAGCTTATAGCTGAGATCGGCGATGTTAGACGTTTTTCTCACAAGGGAGCCCTAACAGCATTTGCTGGAGTGGATCCCGGTGCCAACCAGTCAGGTACCTACGAACAACAGAGTGTCAGAACTTCAAAACGTGGTTCAGGTCATCTTCGGAAAACGCTATTTCAAGTTATGGATGCATTGATTAAAAATTCTCCAGCTGATGATCCCGTTTATGGCTTCATGTCAAAAAAACGTGCTGAGGGCAAGCCTTACTATGTCTATATGACCGCTGGTGCCAACAAGTTTTTACGCATTTACTACGGAAGAGTAAAAGAATACTTAGCTTCTATTCCTGAGTCTAAGTAAACAAAATACATTTTTTCCCTCCAGGCCAGCGTTATTCGGTGGTCTATTTCCCATACCCCAATTTCTAAAAAGTATCTTTTTGAAAATCTTATCAATTTCCTATTGACTTTTTATTTGCAGGCTATAAGAACTGCTTTCTTTTTGATTGACATTGTATTCCTAATTCTTCTCTATATTTTGCAACAGTACGCCGAGATATAGTTATATTCTCCTTATTTAAGAGTTCAGAGAGGGTTTTATCACTATAGGGCTTACTAGAGTCTTCTAAATTGATTATTTTTTTGAGCTTATCCTTTACGATTGTAGAAGATATAGCTTTTCCTGAGGTTTCTTGAATCTTAGTGGAGAAAAAATATTTTACAGGAAATATTCCCCAATCTGTTTCTATATATTTATTATTTACAGAACGACACACAGTTGACGGATGTACTTTAATTTCTTTAGCTGCGTCTTTCATTGTTAAAGGCTTAAGAAATTTTGGGCCATGCTTAAAGAAATCTCTTTGACTAACTGATAAAAATATAGTCAGCTTTTTTAATGTATTTTGTCTCATATTAATAACTTTTATAAGATTAATAGCATTATTATACATAGCTTTAAGGTATAAACGTGTATCTGTATCTATGTCTGGATTATCAATTAAACTGATATAATCACTCCTAATATGAATCTGCTGGAGTCCTTCGCCATTTATTTTAATGTCAAGTTGGTCACCGCTTCTTTTTATACTCATGTCAGGGTAAATTATCTGAGTAAATTGCTCCTGTTTAAAGTCGGCTCCAGGTCGTGGATTTAAAGATTTTATATAGTCGTCTATCTTTTGTAGCTCGTAGCTTTTAAGAGAATATTTTTTCGCTAGATAGTTAAATTTATGTGCACCTAGACCATCGATATCCTGATTTATAATCTTCTTAATGACCTCATAATTTTCAATGTTTTTATCCAGTTGCAAGAGTAGAGATTCAGAAAGGTTTCTAGCGGCGATGCCTTTAGGATAGAAGGTTTGTATTAATGAAAGCACTGCACTTCCAGTAGAAAGGGGTGCGCCTTGCCTCCTGCATATATCGATAAGACTACCAATGAAGTAGCCATTGTCATTGAGATTGTTGAGGATTTCTAGTCCTATTTTTTCTTCAGTTTTAGATAGCTTTGCTGTAATTAGCTGAAGCTTAAGATTACCATACAGAGAATTCCATTGGTCATTGTTAGGTTGATAGTAGTTTTGCTGAGGCAGTATATAAAGCTGATCTGAAGATTTATCTGTACTACCCTTTTGGTAAGAAAAGTCAGAATACAATTCATTAAAAGTAATATCGTCAAGTCCATAATCAATTGGCTCTTCTATTTCTAGCTCAATCATTGGATTTTGTAAGGATGCTTTATAAAGAAAGGTCTCAAGGGAATAGTGGCATAGAGATAATAGTTGAATAGTCTCAATTGCTTGAGGAGTAGTTTTTTGTATCATTTTTTGTTTTTGAGCTATTGAAAAATCCATATTATCTCACCTCGATTAAGATTAATGTATAATTTAATTTTAATTATAGTAAATACAATATTGAAAAACAATTAAAAATTTAAAAAAATGTTGAAAAAGAACGAAAGTGGCATGCATATTGCATATAAAATTAGTGTAGTGACTTTTAAATTTTATTTTTATTGAATTTAATCTAGAGTAGTGGCATGGAAGTTGCAATTAAATAATAGTGTAAAACAAAACAAATTAATAATGGCTCTTATGCCTTTTATATACGAAAGGAGGAAATATTTTGCATAAAATTTTTAACCCAGGAGAGATAGTACCAGGAGTTCCTGGAATTGTTGTATTAAGTCATGGAAGTTTAGCTGTATCCTTGGTGGAATCTGTTAGATTTATTATGGGAGATGTAGATAATATCGCAGCCTTTTCTTTAGAGGAAGGGGATGATCCTAATATATTTTGTAAAGAATTTGCTAAGGCTATAGAGCTATTCCCAAGTGAAACAATTGTTTTTGTAGATTTATTCGGTGGCACACCCTATAACCAGCTTATTATGTGTTCAAGAAGAAAGGGAGTGAATCCATTAGCTATATCTGGAGTGAATATGCCGATGCTTATAGAAGCTATAGTAGCAAGAACCTCATCAGAAACGAATGGACTATTGAATGCTAGTGAACAAGGAGGTATCAAAGGAATAGTTAATATTACTAGGCTTCTGGAAGAAAATAAGAAATCTTTATAAGGGGAGAGATAAAAAATGGCTATATATAAATTATCCTGTACAAATTTAGAATTACTAGTGGATACAGATGAACAAAAAATAGTTATTCATAGAACTCAGTACTTTGAGGGGAAGTTTCCACAGGAAACAATTATAAACTTTAAGGATTTAATTAATGTTTATAACGAGGAGTTATCTTTTGATGTTTTTAACTCTAAGGGAACCGGTACTATCAAATTTGAGTATCCGGGTTGTCCCGAAGGTGGAGATATTATTTTTGATGCTCTAGATTATGAAAATATGGTTCAGTATAAAATGAAGTATAGTGCGGAAGCTAAAAAAATTGTTGATGTGTTAAAGAAAGTAATAAAAAATAACAACAACTAAGAGGAGGTAATATTAAATGCTAGTATCAATGACAGAAATGTTAAAGAAGGCGAGGAAGGAAGGCTATGCAGTAATAGCAGCTAGTATGGAAAGCGAAGCCTGTATGGCAGCCCTTATGGAGGTAGCAGAAGAACAAAAATCTCCAGCAATAATAAATATCAGATTTGATGCCTTTGGTGAGGACTTGCCCTTTTATACTAAGATAGCAAGAAT
>JAEXSY010000012.1 GCA_023440105.1 Bacillota bacterium | reverse complement strand
AAATATCTTAAGGTAGTTGGCATGGATAAATATGTTAATGCGAAACCTAAGCAGCTATCGGGAGGGCAGAAGCAGAGAGTTGCTATTGCAAGAGCCCTCTCCATGGAACCAGATGTAATGCTCTTTGATGAACCTACCTCTGCATTAGATCCGGAGATGGTAGGAGAGGTTTTAAAGGTAATGAAGGAGCTAGCTGAGGCAGGGCTTACTATGCTGGTAGTAACTCACGAAATGGGTTTTGCCAGAGAAGTTGCTGATAGAGTAGTATTCATGGACAAGGGCGTAATAGCTGAGGAAGGTACTCCAGAGGTAATATTTAATTCTCCAAAAGAGGAGAGAACCAGAGAGTTCTTAAAAAGAACTTTAAATCCAATAGAGGTGTAAATAATTTCAACAGAAGTATATATACGATTATTGAACAGAGTTTAAAGTACTTAGGTGCTTTAAGGCTCTGTTTTTTTATCCCTTACTAGATATATAGTCTAAATAAGAGTGGTATAATATATTATATATGTAAAAAAAAGGAGGTATAGCTTGAAGAGTGTGGTGATTACTGGAGGTACTAAGGGGCTTGGGTTGGAAATGGCCAAGGTATTTCTTATGAGGGATTGCAAAGTTATTATATGTGGTTCTAGTGAGGAGGGTATTGAAAAGGCGAAATTGGAGTTATCAAATTATAAAACCAGAGCATTGCTATTGAAATCTGACGTTACTAGGCCAGAAGACTTAGAAGCTCTTTGGAAAAAAGGAAGAGAAGCTTTTGGAGATATAGATATCTGGATCAATAATGCTGGAATTAATCAGCCTTATAGGAATATATCGGAGCTTCAGTATGAACGAATATCAAGAATTATAGATACTAATTTAAAAGGAATGATTTATGGTTCAGAAATAGCATTAAAAGGTATGCTTAGCCAAGGGAAGGGGGCCATTTATAACATGGAGGGTCTTGGTAGTGATGGCATGATTCAGAGAAAGACTGCCATTTATGGAACCTCAAAAAGAGCATTAACATATTTTACTAAAGCTTTAGCTAAAGAAGTAGAGGGAACTAATGTAATAATTGGAAGGCTTTCTCCTGGAATGATGGTAACAGACTTTATCACTAAGCCAGCCAAGGGAGAAGAAAGAAGTGCAGCCAGCGAAGAAGATTTCAAGAAGGTCTTTAACCTTCTGGCTGATACACCGGAAACTGTTGCGGAATTTTTAGTGCCTAAAATTCTTAGTAATACAAAAAATGATGCCCATATTATCTGGCTCACCAAGGGAAAGGCTGCACTCCGATTCGCCAAAGGGATGTTTTCAAAAAGAGAATTGATCAAGTGATTTATTAATGATATATATTATGTAGGCTATAAAATTAATAAAAGTGTGAAAATTATTATATAATATTAATAAGTCTATTAATCCTAAAAAGAATTTTGAAAAATTATATATTTAAAACATTATTGAATAATTTATGAAGATATGATAATCTGAATGTAGTCAAAATAGTTCAATAAACATAATAAGGGAGGAAATACCATGAAAAAACTACTTTCTATGATATTAGCTGGTGCTTTAGCTATATCCATAGTAGGCTGCGCTGGAGAATCAAAGGACGGCGGAGATAAGGATGCAGGTAATAAAGGCGGATATGAGCTTGCACTTATAACAGATGTAGGTACCATAGACGATAGATCCTTTAACCAAGGTGCTTGGGAAGGTCTAGAAGAATATGCTAAGGAAAAAGATATTACTCATAAGTATTATCAGCCAAAAGAAAAGACTGATCAAGCTTATCTTGAAACAATTGAACTAGCTGTTGAAAATGGCGCAAAAGCGATAGTTTGTCCAGGATTTTTGTTTGAGAAATCTGTATTTGAAGCACAAACTTTATATCCAGAAGTTAATTTTATTATCTTAGATGGATATCCACATAATGGCGATTATAACATGGTAATAAAAGATAATGTTTATTCTGTATTCTATGCAGAAGAGCAGGCTGGCTTTTTAGCAGGTTATGCAGCTGTTAAGGAAGGCTACACTAAGCTTGGTTTCATGGGCGGAATGGCTGTTCCAGCAGTTGTTAGATTTGGCTATGGCTTTGTACAAGGTGCAGAGTATGCAGCTAAGGAAATGAATATATCTGGTATAGATGTTAAGTATAATTATACTGGTGGTTTTGACGCCACTCCTGAGGCACAAGCAACAGCAGCTTCTTGGTATCAATCAGGAACTGAAGTTATATTCGCTTGTGGTGGTGCTGTAGGTAACTCTGTAATGGCAGCAGCAGAAGCCGCTGAAGGGGACAAGTTCGTTATAGGTGTTGACGTAGATCAATCCGGAGAGTCTGAAACTGTAATCACTTCCTCAATGAAGATGCTTTCAAAATCTGTTTATGATGGTTTAAAGGCTTATTATGATGGTAGCTTCCCAGGTGGAAAATCAGTTTCTCTTGATGCAAAAGTTGAGGGTGTTGGTCTTCCAATGGACACTTCTAAGTTCAAGAAGTTTACTCAAGCAGATTATGATGCAATATACGCTAAATTAGTAGCTGGAGAAATAGAAATTGCTAAGGATGACGTTAAATCAGTAGAGGATATTGAGCTCACAGCTGTAAAGGTTGAGCTTATTGGAAAGTAGTTGAGACGGAAATAAAAGGATGCTCTAAAGCATCCTTTTATTTATATATTAATATATTTATATATTTATAAAATTGTGAAAGAATTTTATAGTTTAAAAGTAATTATCCTTGAATATTATATGATATAATTAAAAAGCTAAATTTATATTATGGAGGGGAAATATGTGGACTACATAATTGAAATGATAGGTATTACTAAAGAATTTCCCGGAATCATTGCAAATGATAATGTTACCTTACAGGTAAAAAAAGGAGAAATTCATGCGCTTTTAGGAGAAAATGGAGCAGGAAAATCTACACTAATGAGCGTTTTATTTGGACTTTATCAGCCGGAAAAGGGAAAGATAAAGGTAAAAGGGAAGGAAGCAAAAATTAATAGCCCCTTAGATGCTAATGCCTTAGGAATTGGTATGGTTCATCAGCATTTTAAATTGGTTCATAATTTTACTGTACTTCAAAACATAATATTAGGGGTAGAAACGGTAAAGAATGGACTTTTGAAAATGGATGATGCCCGTAAGAAGGTTATGGACCTTAGTAAGAAATATAATCTAATGGTGGACCCCGATGCATATATTTCAGACATTAGTGTTGGAATGCAGCAGAGAGTAGAGATATTGAAGATGCTCTATAGAGATAATGATATTCTAATTTTAGATGAGCCTACGGCAGTATTAACGCCTCAAGAGATTAATGAACTTATGAATGTTATAAGAGGTCTAGCTAAAGAAGGAAAGTCTATCATCTTTATTACTCATAAGCTCGATGAAATTAAAGCTGTTGCTGATAAATGCTCTGTTCTTAGAAGAGGTAAATATATAGGTACTGTGGATGTAAAAGATACTGACAAAGAAGCTTTATCTGAAATGATGGTTGGACGTAAGGTTAATCTTACGGTAGAAAAGGATGAAGCAAAGCCAAAGGAAGTTATTCTTGAGGTGAATAATTTATCAGTTAAGTCAAAGAGAGAAGGAAGCTCCAAGAATTCTGTAAACAATGTTAGCTTTAAGGTAAGAAAAGGCGAAATACTTTGTATAGCAGGAATAGAAGGTAATGGTCAAACAGAACTAGTACAAGCTATTACTGGTTTAACAAAGCTTGATGAAGGAAATGTGGTCCTTAAGGGGGAAGACATATCTAATAAGAGTATAAGATATAAGAATACCCATGGTATTGGTCATATACCAGAGGACAGACATAAGCATGGATTGGTGCTTGATTATAATCTTGGTGAAAACTTAGCTCTTCAAGAATATTTTACTGTAAAGTATCAAAGTAAAGGCTTCTTAAAGTATGATAAGATATATGAGAATGCTAAAAAGCTTATAGACACCTTTGACATAAGAAGTGGTCAGGGAATCTATACTACTGTTAGAAGCATGTCTGGAGGTAATCAGCAGAAGGCTATCATAGCTAGAGAGATTTCAAGGGATCCTGAGCTTCTCATTGCTGTTCAGCCTACTAGAGGTTTAGATGTTGGAGCCATTGAGTTTATTCATAAAGAGCTGGTTAATCAGCGTGATAAGGATTGTGCTGTATTACTTGTATCACTTGAATTAGATGAAGTTATGAATTTAAGTGATAGAATCTTGGTTATGTATGAGGGAGAAATAGTTGCTGAGGTTAACCCTAAAGAGGTCACAGTTCAGGAACTAGGTCTTTATATGGCTGGATCAAAGAAAGGAGTGAGGGAAAACCATGGATAATACTAGTAATGCAAAGGTAACCAAAAGAACAAGAAACTTTGGCTTTCTTTCATCCATATTTGCTATAATTGTTGGATTAATTTTTGGGCTTGTAATACTTCTAATTAGTAACCCAACGGAGGCTATACCGGGCTTTATTACAATATTAACTGGAGCCTTAACTAGAGGAAGCAGAGGAATAGGGCAGATTTTTTATTATGCTACACCGATTATAATGACAGGATTATCTGTAGGTTTTGCCTTTAAAACTGGGCTTTTTAATATTGGTGCCTCTGGTCAGTTTATTATGGGAGCTTTCTTCGCAGTTTTTGTTGGACTAACTATGACAAGTCTTGGGGGCTTTCATTGGGTTGTAGCACTAATAGCTAGTGCCATAGGTGGAGCTTTATGGGCATTGATACCAGGACTATTGAAAGCTTATGCAAATGTGCATGAGGTTATTGCATCTATTATGATGAATTATATCGGTATGTATCTGGTTAATGCTATGGTTAAGAATTCTGATGTGATTTTTGATTCTTTGAAAAATCAATCAAAGTCTCTTCCAAATTCTGCACAAATTCCTAAGATGGGACTTGATAAAATATTTCAAGGATCTAGCGTTAATGGTGGAATAATTATAGCACTAGCTATTGCGATAATTATGTATATTATTCTAACTAAGACTACTTTTGGGTTTGAGTTAAGAGCCGTAGGATTTAATAGAGATGCAAGTAAATATGCTGGAATTAATGAAAAGAAAAATATAGTTCTTTCTATGGTTATTGCTGGTGCTTTGGCTGGAATTGCAGGAGGATTACTTTACCTAGCTGGTTCTGGTAAGCATATTGAAGTTGTTGATGTACTTGCAGCAGAAGGGTTTACAGGTATATCTGTAGCTCTGTTAGGCTTGTCTAATCCATTAGGGATTATCTTGTCAGGTCTCTTTATTGCTTACATCACTGCTGGAGGCTTCTACTTACAGTTATTTGACTTCTCAACAGAAGTAATCAATATTATTATTGCAGTAATTATTTATTTCAGTGCCTTCTCATTAATTATCAAGTCGCTAATTAATAGATTTACTAGTAGAAAAAAAGGAGGTAAAGAATAGTGGATACTTTATATTTCATATTTCAGCAAACAATGTTTTTCACTATACCTCTTTTGATAGTTGCCCTAGGGGGAATGTTTTCTGAGAGAAGTGGTATAGTAAATATTGCTTTAGAAGGGATAATGACCATTGGAGCTTTTTGCAGTATTTTATTTATAAATATGACTCAAGATGTCTTAAGTGGCCAGCTGCAGCTGATTCTAGCAATACTAGTAGCGGCTTTATCAGGTGTACTAGTTTCTCTGTTCCATGCTTATGCGGCAATAAATATGAAGGCTGACCAAACCATTAGTGGTACTGCAATCAATATTTTTGCTCCTGCTTTTGCAATCTATACGGCAAGATTAATTCAGGAGGTACAGCAGATAACCTTTAATAATACCTTCCGTATAGCTAAAGTTCCAGTTTTAGGGGACATTCCTGTTATCGGTGAGTT
>JAEXSY010000534.1 GCA_023440105.1 Bacillota bacterium | reverse complement strand
CAAGAAAGTCTGTTCATGATGAAATTAATAATCTTCTCCTGGATCAGAAGGAGGCTTATTTAGCTCAGGGCATTTCTTATGAGTTAGCGGAAAAAGAGGCGGTAAGACAGATGGGAGATCCTGTTTCTGTGGGAATGGAGCTGGATTCTATTCACCGTCCTAAAACCTCTAAAACTATGATAGTACTTACTGCAATTCTTATTATAACTGGTCTTTTAGTAAGAGTATTTTTAACCTATGACAGTAATTTTTCTTATAAAATACTCTACTCCATATTAAGTGCTACTCTTGGAATCGGAATTTTA
This sequence comes from Bacillota bacterium, assembly GCA_023440105.1. Classification (GTDB taxonomy): domain Bacteria; phylum Bacillota; class Clostridia; order Clostridiales; family Clostridiaceae; genus JAEXZL01. The sequence continues at coordinate 4,584 of JAEXSY010000534.1, read as the reverse complement.
ATAGGAGCCTTTTACTTAGACTTTTCCTTTATAGGAAGGCATCCTTTACTTATATATAGTATGCCTATTATTTTTGGGTTAATTTCTTTTTTTACAGTATATAAAGTAGTTTATGGAGTTAGTGTTGGAACCCATTATCTTATTCTGCTTTTTCCTTTAGGCTATGGTGCATTTATATATTCTATTAGAGGAAAAGGCTATAGAGGACTGCTTTTATGCGGAGCTGCTTATATACTTCAGTGTTCTATTGCTATATATTCAGGCTCCAATAGCAGTCTAATTACCATAACCTTATCCAGTTCAGTGCTCCTATTTGTAGCAGCATATAAGGGATATTTGAAAATAAGATGCTGGGTAGCAGGGTTATTTATTCCTCTATTAAGCTTAAGCTTGGCTCTTCCATTATTATCAAGAGACTACATAAGGCTTAGGCTCATGGCCATATTATATCCAGAATTAGACCCCTTGGGATCCGGGTTCATGCCATCGATTATTAAAAGATATCTAAGCTCCTCCAGGCTTTGGGGAGGTGGAGAAATATTTTGGGATAAGCCATTGCCTAGTTCCGATACTGATTTTATCTTGTCCTTTTTAACTCATGAGTATGGATGGATAGTATCTATAGGTGTTGTACTAGTACTTATTGCTTTTATTGCTTTTGCACTTCGTATTTGCCTAAAGCAGAATAGTCTACTGGGGCTTATGGTTTCTACTTCTGTAATCATTACCTTAGCTTCTCAGACTATATTTTATATATTAAGTAATCTAGGTATTTTTATATCAGCATTTTCACTACCTTTCATATCCTATGGAAATGTATATACCATTATTGATATGACCCTTGTGGGAATTATGCTATCCGTGTTCCGCAGTGGAAGTCTGATTAGAGATAGCAAGAAGAGTTGTAAGCACAAAAAGATTATTCGTTATGAAGATGGGACAATAATGATATCTGTTAAATAAGGAGACTGATTATGAGATTGAGAAATGTTTTATTTCTGGTGAAGGATTATTTGATATTGGGGATAGCAGCATTGAGTTTTGTTTCTATTATTATATGTATAGTATATTTTCTTGTCTATAAATTAATGCTGAAGGGAAAGAAGAAGCCGTCTAAAAAGACTATACTTCTTTCCATGATAACCTTCTTATATATAGTTGCTGTGTTTGGAGCGGTGTTCCTTAATAGGCCAGGGAGGATAGGTAGGGATAGTGGATTATATATTTTATATCCCTTTTATTCTTATAGAGAGGCCTGGAATGGTTGGTCCTCCTATGGTTGGAGGTTAATTGTTTTAAATATTGCTATGTTTGTACCCTTTGGATTCCTCCTTCCCCTATGGAGTGAGAAGCTTCAGAGTTTTTGGAGGATATTAACCATAAGCTTTTTATTTACACTGTTTATTGAAGGAGTACAATATTTTACTGGTTTAGGTATCTTTGAGGCGGATGATTTAATAAACAATACTCTAGGAGCCCTGATTGGTTACGGGATTATAATGCTCCTATTGGCATTGATTAAGAAAAAAAGGTTAAGGGTAGCTTCTATTTTAACCTATCTATCCCCTGCTTTAATAACTGCAGCGGTGTTTGCTATTATCTTCAGCCTTTATCATTTCAAGGAATTAGGGACTCTTACCACAAGCTATATTTATCCTAAGGATATGGATAAGATTAAAATTGTCTCTGATATTAATTATAGTTCTGAGGAAGGTAAGGCGATGGTTTATAAAGCACCCTCTCTCACAGTTTCAGAGGCAGAGGATTTTGCAGATGAGTTTTTTAGAGCCTTAGGCACCAGTGTTGATGTGGAGAAAAATGATATTTATGATGAAACTGGAGTTTTTGATTCCGAGGATGGAAGACATAACCTATGGATTAACTATAAAGGAGGAAGCTATAACTACAACTATTTTGATACAGAGTTTGTGCCTAATGCTTCTGGTATCCTTAAAGATGCTAGTGAGGAGGATATCCTAGAAGCACTATTATCAATGAAAATACAAGTACCCCAGGGAGCTAGTTTCAAATACTATGATAAGCGGGATAGGTTTACTTTTCAAGCAGACTTAATCGAGGAGGAAGGAATTATCTTTGATGGGATTCTACGCTGTGATTACCATGAGGACGGAACCATAAAGGATATTGATAATGAAATGATAGCTCTACAGCCATACAAGGAAGTAGAAATTATCAGCCAGGAAGAAGCCTTCTCTAAGGTCATGGAAGGAAAGTTTGTCTGGTGGTATGGACAAGATAGTGAGATGCAAACCCTTACCATAGGGGATATTACTTTAGATTATCAGTTGGATTCTAAAGGATATTATCAGCCTGTTTATAGCTTTTCCGTCAATGTAGAAGGGGAGGAAGCTGCGATCATGATACCGGCTATTAGATAAAAGAATATTGCAAAGTATAGGTCTTGGATTATATATAGCTGGTAACTAATATTGCTATCGACAACCAATGTTAGAAATGGAACGTATAAAAGTGGACAAGTTAGCTTGTCCGCTTTCAGACTGATTATAAACCCCCGCTAAAAATAGTAGGCAATAAAAAGAGATTGTTAATTTACTATTTATGTAAAATATGAATTGAAACTGTTTAAATACATAAATTATTATTATATTATTAATACATAATGATGTATGAGGAGAGTATTTATGGGGTGGAGAAATTTTTCCTATCAAGGAATGGAATCCATTGTATTGTGGATAGCTGCGTTGCTGTTTATCTGAATTTTAGCAGTTCTCATCTATTTTTATGTGTATAAAGTAATAATGAAAGGAAAGAAGGAGCTCTCTAAAAGAACTATAATTCTTTCAATAATCACTATTGCTTATATTATATCAGTATTTACAGCGGTTTTTCTTGGTCGCATTGTAAGAGATAATAGAGCCTATATTCTATTACCTTTTTATTCTTACCGAGCGGCTTGGAATGGTTGGTCCCCCTATGACTGGAGAGGTATTATTTTAAATATTGCTATGTTTGTCCCATTTGGATTCCTCCTTCCCTTGTGGAGTGAGAAGCTTCAGAGTTTTTGGAAGATATGTCTCGTAAGCTTTTTATCTACTTTATTTATTGAGGGAGTACAGTATTTTTCTAGGATAGGTGTCTTTGAGGTGGATGATTTAATTCATAATACCTTAGGTGCCCTAATTGGTTATGGGGGTATAATGATAATCTTGGCCATAAATAAGAAAAAAAGGCTCAAGGCAGCGTCAGTGTTATTATACCTTTCTCCAGCTTTGCTTACAGTAGTAGTGTTTGCAGCTATTTTTATATCTTACAGTTCCATGGAGATGGGAACTCTTATAACAGACTATATTTATCCAGTAAATATGGACAAGATTAAAGTTGCCTCTGATATTAGTTATGACACGGAGAGAGACAAGGCTATTATTTATAAAGCTCCTTATTTTACAGTTTCCGAGGCTGAGAACTTTACTAGAAAGTTTTTTGAGTCAATAGGTAGCAATATTAATGAAGATGGGAATTTCATTGATGATGAATATGGTATTTTTTATTCAGATGATAGAAGTCGTCATATGTGGGTCACCTTTAGAGGCGGAACCTATAACTACAGTGATTTTGACTACAATTCCGAAACTGCTACGAAGGCCATAAAGGTTAGTGAGGAAGATGCCAGAAAAGCACTTTCTGATATGAGAATATATGTGCCAAAAAAAGCAAGCTTCCAGTATGATAATATGGAAAACTGGTTTGTTTTTGAGGTGGATTTAGTCGAGGAGCAGGAGTATGCTTTTGCAGGTACTCTAATAGGAAAATATTATGAGGATGGTACTGTAAAAGAGATCAATAATGATATGATGTCTCTAAAATTTTATAGAGAAACTGAAATTATCAGCGAAGAAGAGGCCTTTAAAAAAATAATAGAAGGGAAATTTATGTTGTGGCAGGCTATGGATTATAAAATAAGTTCTATTACCATAAATGATTTAGTTCTTGACTATGTATTAGATTCCAAAGCCTATTATCAACCAGTTTATAGATTCACCGTAACGGCAGATGGAGAAGAAGACACAATAATTATACCAGCGATTAAATAAATTTCATTAGATAACAAAGTCTATTGTCGGCATATACTTTGTTCGCACTCAATGCGAACATTTTCTCACTTCTATGGTGCCATTCACATGACAGTATACGACAAGATACTTATATAAGATAATAGAAATGGATACAGAAAGGATAAACCCCTGTGATATTTTACTAATAGGGGGTGAGTATAGGGATGAATTATAAAATTTTATTAGTGGAGGATGATCCTTCCCTTTGTGAGATAATAACTGATTATTTTGAGGAAAAGAGTAAATATGATTATGAAGTTATTGCTGTGCAGAATGGCAGTGAAGCTCTGGGCCATTGTTTGGATAATTATTATGATTTGGTTCTTTTAGATGTTATGCTTCCAGAGGTAGATGGATTTACTATCTGTAAAAGGCTTAGAAAGAAAAGTGATATACCTATTATCTTTATTACAGCAAAGGCTAATGAGGTATACAAGCTTCAGGGCTATAGCCTTGGCTGTGATGACTATGTATCTAAGCCCTTATCTTT
>JAEXSY010000518.1 GCA_023440105.1 Bacillota bacterium | reverse complement strand
CCTTAATAGTTCCATCAGAAAGTATTTCAACATATATTCTTTCTTCACTAATTGCTAGTTCACTTCCATAGGCCTTGTATCCTCCAGCACCAAGCAATAAAAGTACTATAAAAGTTATTACAATTCCCCTATGCCGCACTTCTACGCCCCCTTCTTTTCAATAATGTATTTTATACGGGACACTGTTCTATTTCTATGGAATAGCTTCCACAGCCTTCACATACTATTACGCTAACAATATAGCTATCGTCCACCTTACCCTCTCTCAAGAGTCTATTAAAAGAGGTATTCTCATATTCATTGGAAATGTCGCTGACTACATAATTCTCATCCTTTGTAAATATGTAAAAATGAAATTCCAAAAAGTCAAAATACTTGACCTTTTCCTTAACCCCAGCTTTACACTCCTCACAGGGCTCCTCATAATAAGCCTTTTCAAAATCCACCTCAGAGTAATTGTTCAAAAGCTCTATTACTTCTTTTACATCAAAGCCCTTCACTGGTCTTTCCAAATCATTAACAAGAGCCGTAAGGTTTCTTTCCCCTAAGGAATAGCTTTTATCCATATAATTAAAAGTATATTCTGCCATAATAGTTCCTCCTAGCATTTTCTATGTATTTTATTATACTATTATTCCTTTGCATAATGTATATAAATTGCCACAAAAAAAACCTCTCTAAACCTTATAACACCATAATTCACCAAGAGTATATATCTTTCAATAGAAATATTTCAATAACAAAGAGCACCCTGAGCAGCTGCCAAAAGTATTTCTATAAAAGGGATAGTTAAATATAAACCATGTCTTATATAGATATCACTTTAAGCCAATCTGCACCAGAGTGCTTAGATATTATAGATATTTCTTTTTACTACAAGCCGAAATCATTAGCCGAATTTCTCTGAGGTCTATCCTCTGCTTCTTAGACTAACTTTTCTTATAACCAAAAAGGTAAGAAAATAAAGAAGTACTGATATACCAATCATTCTAATTGCCCAATATAATATAGACTGTTGAGGATTTGTATAACCTATTAGCTTAATGAAGAAATTTCCTACAGTATTAAATAAAGGCTCTATATTAAATATTGCCATCAGCACTGCACCTATAAGTATCCATAGCTTCCAGGTTAACTTATAAAGTGTCGCACCTAATAGATTGAACAAGGCAGAGACGAAAAGAAAGATAATAAATAGCATTAATATTATATAGAGAAGACTATCCTCTTTAGTATTAAGCATAAGTTGATCGTATAAAGGATTTCTTCCTATTGCTTCTATTATGAAGCCATCTAGCTTCATTAGAACTCCTTGAATTATTGCCATGGATAAGCAGAGAATAATATTATGAATCACTGCTCCTATATAAAAATCCTTTCTGGTAGTTGAGAACCCTATAGCCCTAGGAAAGGTTTCATAATACATAACCATTGAGGAAACAATTATAAATATAATTATAGAAATCACATGGGCACTTGCTACGCTTACATATTCAACCTGAGTTCCATTAAAGCTGGCGCTGAAGCTGATTCCAGCACTACCAAACTTTGTACTTCCATTTATTATATAAAAGAGTAGGTTTACAAGGAGTATGATACCCCAAAATGTTATAAAGGCATTTTTACTATCAGCTAGTTGAAACCTAATTTGTCTTTTTATAGCTTCCATTTACTCTTCCCCCTCCTTTTCAGCAGTAAGATACACGAATAACTTTTGAAGTGGAAGCTGACTCACTTCAATATGATTTTCCTTAAGTTTTTCATATTGTTCTTCTGATAGGGTATCAAAAATAGCTATTATTGAAGCTCCTCCTATTTTATCCTCATGGATTATCCTGATCCTGCTTCCTAATATAGACAGTATATTTTCTCTGTTCCCTACCATCAGCCTTGCTTTTTCCATTAATTCGCTGATGCTTTCCTTAATTATTACCTCACCGGAATTTATCATTATTATTTCCTCAAAGATATTACTACTTTCTTCGATTAAGTGAGTTGAAATTATTATTGTTCTGGGATTTTCTTCATAGTCCTTTAAAAGAACACTGTAAAATTCTTCTCTTACCGCTGCATCTAAACCCAGGACAGGTTCATCGAATATTGTCACCGGAGCTCTAGAAGCAAGACCTATTATCACTCCTACTATGGATTGTCCACCTCTTGATAGCTTCTTAAAGGACTTTTTAACATTTACATTAAATTTCTTTATGAGTTTATTTTTAAAATCCTCATCCCAAAATTTATAGCTTATAGCTGCAAGGGTAAATATATCTTTGATCTTTTTATCCTCATCAAAGTTGCTTCTATCCTTGACAAGACATATATTTTCCAGAGCACTGCTATTTTCAAAAATTTCTACACCATTATATTTTATTTCACCTTCACTTCTAATAAGCTCATTATTAAGCATTCTCAGCAAAGTAGTTTTTCCAGCACCATTACGACCTAAAAGTCCATAGATTTTATCTTTTTCAAGAGTTAAGCTTATATTATTTACAGCCTTAACCTTGCCGTAGCTTTTGCTTAAATCCTTACACTCTATGATAGTTGTCATTATCTTCACTCCTCTCTAATTTGACGATCTATTTATCATATTTAACCTATTTATCATATTTCACCTATTTATCAAAGTGATTTTTAATAAGGTCAAAAAACTGCTCCCTTGTAATTTCAAGCCTTTCCGCTTCTCTTATAACCTCTGGAAGAACCTCTTTTATAAAGGCTTTTTGTCTCTTATGGAGAATTTTTTCTCTAGCTCCTTCAGCCACGAACATGCCAAGTCCTCTCTTTTTAAATAATATTTCTTCCTCCACTAAAATATTTAACCCTTTTCCCGCTGTAGCAGGATTTATTTTATAGACTGAGGAAAATTGATTTGTTGAAGGCGCCTGCTCCCCTTCTTTTAGATTTCCAAGTAAAATATCATTCTCAATAGATTCTGCAATTTGAACATATATGGATTTATTAGAGTTTAAATCAAGCATTCATCCACCTCCTTTTAACTTGTAGCTTCATGGTCAAATCTATTTATCTGGTTTATTAACAGCAATTCTGTATACATATAATTGAATAATACTTTCTAATATAATATATTATGGTGCATTAGTTCATTGGTTCATTACTTATATAACTAACTATATAACTCTTGCAGGATTCTGTCAATAAGATTCTGATTTTTTTCAAAAATTATTTTCTCCTTTAGAGGAATTTATACAGTAAGCATTATTTAATATTTTTGCTGGATGTAATATAATTTAAAGGACTTATTAATTAAAGGATTTATCATTTAAAGGCTGCTCTATTAGCAATGAGTCAAGAGCCTTTAATAACACTGGAATATACGGAGGAATAATATGCTTAGAACTATTATATGGTTTGGTCATTTTGCCTTAACCCTGGTAGCAACCCTTCCCAAAATCTCTAAGGTAAGAAAGATGAAGACGCAGGGAAAAGATCAGGAGGCCGAGACTTATGTACATAACATCACAACGAAATGGGCTAGATCACAAGTAAAGTGGAGCGGTGCTGATGTGAGGCTTTATGGAGAGGAAAATCTACCGACTCCTGATGAAACAGTACTTTACATAGCAAATCATCAAAGCTATTTTGATATTGCACTATTTATGAGTCACATTGATCTTCCAAAGGGATTTGTGGCAAAGATTGAGATGAAAAAAATACCTATATTAAGAACCTGGATGAAATTCATACACTGCGTATTTATGGATAGAAGTAATCTAAGAAAGTCTGCTGAAGCAATAGCCTTAGGAATACGAAATCTTAAAAATGGACATTCAATGGTAATATTCCCTGAAGGCACCAGAAGCCAGGGCCCCGTAATGGGATACTTTAAAGCTGGAAGCTTTAAGCTTGCTACAAAACCACAGGTTCCTATAATACCGGTAACAATAAATGGTTCCTATAAACTAATGGAAGGCAACGGCAATAGAATAAAACCTGATACTGTTGAGGTTTATATACATCCTAGAATTAATACTAAAGGTCTCAGCAAGGAAGAGCTAGATTCTCTACCTGAAAAGGTCAAAGAACTCATTGCCAGCAAGCTGACAAGCTAGCTGCTGTAGCTTCTTTATTGCTATTTTTACTAGTATAGGTTTTTGTAGGTTTAGAAATAATATTTCTAAGAAGTAAAGAATCGTTAATTAAGTGGAATTTTTTTCTTATTTGCTATAGAATTAAGTAATATCATAAAACTAGAACCGAGGTGTTAATATGAAGGAAATAGTTATTGCCGGCGGATGTTTTTGGGGTGTTGAGGAGTTTCTTTCAAGAATTAATGGAGTTGTAGAAACAGAGGTTGGCTACGCTAATGGCAGATCAGAAAATCCAACTTATGAACAGGTATGTAATTTAAATACTGGCTTTGCAGAAGCAGTTTATGTTAAATATGATCCCAAGGTGCTTTCCTTGGAAAAACTCCTGGAAGAATACTGGGGTATAGTTGACCCAACGGTATTAAACAGACAGGGTCCTGATGTAGGAAGTCAATATAGGACTGGTCTCTTCTTTATAGATGAAGCAGATGAAGAGATCCTCATTGAAAGCAGAAACAAAGAGCAGGAAAAGTATCAAAAAAAGATAGTTACTGAGATTAAACCCCTCATAAACTACTACAAGGCTGAAGAATACCACCAAAAATATCTTAAGAAGAATCCTGGTGGCTATTGCCATATCAAGCTTGATTAACTGTAGACTTAAGTTTATACAGCATTCACTTTCAACTTAAGTATAATAAATATTAGAATGGCTTATATTTTTTAGAGCATTACTATAGATTTAGTAATGCTCTCTTTTGGATATTAATAATCAATTAATAGACTTATTAATAAATTATTAGACTTATTAATAATTTATTTATTAGTATTTATAAGATTTATCAACTACAGAAAGAAGGAAATAATTATATGTACCATAAGGACAATAAAAGAGATGCTCAAGAATTCACTGAGGAGATTCCCTCAAAAATAAACGAGAGCTCCTGGAATAAAGAAACCTATGATGCTTGGATTAACCGCTTTGGAACCCCTGAAGAATGCGCTGAAAGACTTCTCAGAAATCCTCATAAGGCTTTGTCTGTATTAGATAATTATCTAGGAAATGTTAAAGGGAAAAAAATCATGAATCTCATGGGTTCCAATGGAATGAAAGCCGTAGCTCTTTCTATTATGGGAGCTGATGTAACGGTGGTTGACTTTTCTCAGGGAAATAAAGCTTATGCTCTAGATTTAGCTGATGCAGCAGGCTCTAAAATCAATTATATATTGTCAGATATTTTAAAGCTTCAGCAGGAGGATTTATGGAACAGCTTTGACATAGTATTTGCAGAGATGGGAATAATTCATTACTTTACGGATCTAGTAGAGTTTATGAGCATTTGCCATAAGCTATTAAAAAAAGATGGATTGTTTATCCTAAGAGACTTCCATCCTGTTTCCACAAAGCTTATATCCTCTAGAGGATCAACAGCAAAGGTAAGAAAGCATAAGGTAACAGGAGATTACTTTGACACCTCCTTAAAAGAAAAGGCTGTTGCTTACTCAAAGTATTCTGAAGCCGAAGAACCCTCTGAGAAGGTATATCTAAGGCTGTGGAATCTTGGAGAAATAATAACTTCTGCCTCCACTGCTGGTTTTACAATAAAAACCCTGACAGAGGAACCAAACCTATCCTCGGAGTCCTATGATAAAGGTATTCCTAAGACCTTTACTTTAACCGCAACCAAATAGACTCTCACAAAAATTGCAACAAACTGGACCTTGGCCTATTGCCAGGGTCCTTTTTAAACAAAAAAAATGACACTTACACCAATCAAGTGTAAGTGCAGTAAAATTATAAAGGAGGGTACTGAATCAAAAAATCCAATACCTAATATTATAATACCATAAAACAATTGATTGTAAATACATAATTATCTAAATTTTTATTTTTTTCGACATTTATGTGTCAAATCATGTAATGTGAATGGCACCATAGAAGTGAGATTTTGTTCGCATATATATTGGTATATGATATCTAAACTCTGTCAATAATCAAATATAAGCTAATTTTTCCGAGGTGAAAAAATATGGGAAGACATGCAAAAATCTTCTTCAAGGGTGCAATCTATCATGTATATCAAAGGGGAAATAACAGAGATTTTATCTTTAACAGTGATTTAGCAAAGAATTATTTTTTAAAGCAGCTTATATTATTCAGGAAAAAATTCAATTATGACATATTAGCCTATGCTATTATGGATAACCACTATCACCTGCTTATACAGACTCATGAGTTTCCCTTAAGCAAAATAATGTTCAGTATTAATAATAAAGTTGCAAAATACATAGCCTGGCTTGAAAATAGATCCGGTCATGTCTACGGAGAAAGGTATAATAGTATTTTAGTTAGAGATGAACACCAGCTTATAAGCTTATTAAGGTATATACATAAAAACCCAATCAGAGCACATCTTTGTGCTTCTCTGAATGATTATAAATGGTGCAGCCATAGAGATTATCTCAGTTCCTATACAGCTAATCCATCATCTATTGTACAGACAAAACTAATTTTAGATATACTATCACCCATAAATTCT
>JAEXSY010000425.1 GCA_023440105.1 Bacillota bacterium | reverse complement strand
CTAATACTGTACACTCTGGGTTTTCCATAAGCTCTATAGTACCATCGATAATCTCTCCCAGATTATGAGGAGGTATATTAGTTGCCATACCTACAGCTATACCTGAAGAACCATTGACTAAAAGGTTAGGATATCTAGAAGGAAGAACAGAAGGTTCCTCCTCTTCACCATCGAAGTTTGGAACAAAATCAACGGTATCCTTGTTAATATCTCGGAGCATTTCTACTGCTATTTTGTTCATCTTAGCTTCTGTATACCTCATAGCTGCAGCGCCATCACCATCTACAGAACCGAAGTTTCCATGGCCGTCTACCAGAAGATATCTTATTGAAAAGTCCTGAGCAAGTCTAACCAAAGCATCATAAACAGAAGTATCACCGTGGGGATGATATTTACCGAGCACATCTCCAACGATTCTAGCACACTTTCTATAACCCTTGTCCGGTGTAAGCCCCAATTCATTCATAGAATACAGTATTCTTCTATGTACAGGCTTTAATCCATCTCTTACATCAGGAAGAGCACGACCTACTATTACGCTCATAGCATAATCTATGTAGCATTTTTTCATTTCATTTTTTATATCTACCGGTACTACTTTTCCTTCATTGTTATTCATCAAATTTTCACCTCATATAACTTCTATATGTCTAAGTTAGTTACTCTCTTAGCATTTTTCTGTATGAACTCTCTTCGAGGTTCTACCTTATCCCCCATAAGTATAGTAAATATCTCATCAGCTGCCATAGCATCCTCTATTGTAGCCTTTAATAATATTCTTCTTTCTGGATCCATGGTAGTTTCCCAGAGCTGCTCTGCATTCATTTCACCAAGACCTTTATAACGCTGTATAGCTACAGTATTATCCTTACCACCAAATTCTAAGAGAGTATCCTCTAGCTCTTTATCGGAATAAGCGTAAGCTGTTTTCTTACCCTTAGAAACCTTATATAGAGGAGGTTGAGCTATAAATACATGACCTTGATCCACAAGCTCTCTCATATACCTATAGAAGAAGGTTAAAAGTAATGTTCTTATATGAGCACCATCCACATCAGCATCAGTCATGATTATTATACGATTGTATCTTATCTTCTCTACATCAAAATCCTTACCGATTCCTCCACCAAATGCTGTAACCATAGATCTTATACTATCGGAATTTAATATTCTATCAAGTCTCTGCTTCTCTACGTTAAGTATCTTACCTCTTAAAGGAAGTATAGCCTGGAAGCGCCTATTTCTTCCCTGTTTTGCAGATCCTCCCGCAGAGTCACCCTCAACTATATAAATTTCACACTCATCAGGGTTTTTAGAAGAGCAGTCTGCAAGCTTACCTGGAAGGGCAGAACGTTCCAGCACAGACTTTCTTGTAAGCTCTCTTGCCTTCCTGGCTGCATCCCTAGCTCTAGCAGCCATTAAAGCCTTATCAACTATAGATTTTCCAACAGAAGGGTTTTCCTCTAGAAAGGTACTTACCTCCTGATTCATAATATTTTCTACTATTCCTCTAACCTCACTATTACCAAGCTTAGTCTTGGTCTGGCCTTCAAACTGAGGCTCTGATATCTTAATAGATACTACAGCAGAAAGTCCTTCTCTTATATCCTCCCCCTGAAGGTTTTTGTCATTTTCCTTTAAGTGACCAAACTTCTTTGCATAATCATTAAATACCCTTGTAAGAGCATTTTTAAAGCCTGATAAATGGGTACCGCCTTCAATGGTATGGATATTATTGGCAAATGAGAATATATTTTCGTTATAGCTGTCGTTATACTGAAGAGCTATCTCCACCATAACATCATCCCTGCTGCCTTCTATATATATAGGCTCTGGATGCAATACTTCTTTATTTCTGTTTATATAAGCTACAAAGGATTTTATTCCGCCTTCATAGTGGAAAACTTCTTGTTTATCATCTCTTTCATCCTTTAGCTCTATGGTAATTCCTTTATTTAAAAAAGCAAGCTCTCTGAGCCTGTGCTCTAGTATTTCATAATCATATTCAGTTTCTTCAAAAATTTCTGGGTCTGGCTTAAAATAAGTTCTTGTTCCATGCCCATCTGATTCAGCAATCTTTTCCACATCTGATACAGGTATACCTCTTTTATATTCCTGTCTCCATATGAAGCCTTCTCTAGTAGACTCTACTATACAGGTTTCAGAAAGAGCATTTACAACAGAAGCACCAACGCCATGTAATCCTCCAGAAACCTTATATCCTCCACCACCGAATTTACCACCGGCATGAAGTATAGTCATTATAACCTCTAAAGCAGATTTCTTCATTTTAGGATGGAGACCTACAGGCATACCTCTACCATCATCTACAACGGTAATTGAATTATCAGTATTTATGTTTACACTTATAGTACTGCAATAACCTGCCAGTGCTTCATCTATACTATTATCAACTATTTCATATACAAGATGATGAAGTCCTCTAGAGCTCGTGCTTCCGATATACATTCCTGGCCTTTTTCTAACAGCCTCAAGACCTTCAAGGACTTGTATTTGACTTTCATCATAGCTTTGTTTATTATTTTCCACTATATATATCCTCCTATTTGATATTTCCTATAGAGCTAATGACAGCATAAATAGCTGCTCATATTAAAGCAGCTAAAGATCATAATTAATTTTCGTTCTTTTGGAAAGTGTTGAAGAAGATATGGGAGAAAGGTATATTTTACTTTTTTTATTAACTTCTGCTATAACAAAGGACTTTGGTTTATCCTTAGTAATTCTCTCAACGAAGCCGTCCTCTTCAGCCATCCTTAAAAATTGTATGGTATCTGAGCTATACATTGTATTATCCAAATCAAAAATTCCTATAATATCTTTTATAGGAACCACAACATTTTCACCTAAATGTAAGAACACGATAATTCCTCCTTTAAAGGACAATAGTTCCATCTCTCACGGTAAATACTTTAGACTTATCATCTAAGTATTCGTAAATATCCTCAATACCTGTACAGGTTATGATCGTTTGAATGTCCTTAATAGAGCTAAGGACATATCTTTTTCTCTTAAAATCTAGTTCTGATAAAACATCATCTAAAAGCAATACAGGATATTCACCAGTCTGTTCCTTAATGATCCTAAGAGAAGCAAATTTCATAGTTAAAACAGAGGTTCTTTGCTGTCCCTGGGAGCCGTAGCTTTTTGCATCTATACCATTGATAAATATTAAAAAGTCATCTCTATGAGGCCCCTGTGAAGTTATACCCCTTTCCTTATCCTTTTGTCTATGCTCCTTTAAGGCCTTAATTAAAGCCTCCTCTAAATCTCCATTTAAGTTTATAGAGCTAACATATTTAAAGACTATATCCTCCTTGTTAGAGGTTATGTCCTTATGGATCTTAGCACCATGAATATTAAGCTTATGGAGATATTTTTGCCTCTCCTCCAGAATATATTTTCCGAAGGATGCAAGCTGAAAATCGTATATATCTAGCATACTTTCTTCTAGATTCTTGTTTTTTAAAACACTGTTTCTCTCATTTAAAACCTTATTATATTGTACTAGATTATAATAATACTTAGGATCTAGCTGACTGAGCTCCATATCAATAAATTTTCTCCTTACTCCAGGAGATTCCTTGACTATCTTTAAATTTTCAGGAGAAAACATAACAACGTTAAAGGCACCAATAAGCTCTGAAATCTTGTTCACCTTTATTGAGTTTACATTAATTGCTTTTTTCCCATCTTTAAATATAGCAATATTGATTTTTTTGTCAATTCTAGATCTTTTTACATACAGGCTAATAAGAGCCTTATCACTATTCCAGTTAACAAGCTCTTTATCCCTATTAGTTCTATGAGAACGGGCAAAGCCACAATAATACATCGCTTCAAGAATATTTGTCTTTCCCTGAGCATTATCTCCCATAAAAACATTGACATTATCACTTAAGCTAATACTAAGCTGTGAGTAATTCCTATAATTCATTAGTTGAATATGTTTTATAAACATTAAAAACACCCATTAAATTATATCATATTTTTAAGTGCATTTTGAAAGAGTGAGTTAAATTTAAATAATTTTATAAACTTCTCCATGAAGCTCAACGATATCTCCACTCTTTAATTTTTTTCCTCTTTGAGTACATACTTCTCCGTTTACCTTTACCTCGCCACCCTGAACATATATCTTAGCTTCTGAGCCCAAGGAAGCAGCTCCACACCATTTTAAAAAGGAATCGAGCTTTATTATTTCCGTACTTATTTTTATATTGTGCATATATTTTAAGTGCTATAAGAAATACTTATAGCACCTTCCTCCTTAACTATTTTACTAATCGAACAGGAAGAACTAGATATTTACAGTTATCTATATTCTTATTTTTTATAACACATGGAGTAACGCTAGTGGATAGCTCCATAAGTATCTCATTATCCTCCATTATCTTCATTACGTCAAGAAGATATTTTGAGTTAAATGCAATTTGAATTCCCTCTCCTTGCATATCTGCAGAAACCTCTTCACGGACCTTTCCTAATTGAGAATTAGAACTAATTACTATATTATCCTCTTCAATATCCAATTTTATTAAATTGCTGTTTCCATCCTTAGCCATAAGAGAAGCTCTTTCTATTCCATTTAGAATCTCCTGCTTATTGACAGTAACTAAAAGCTTGTAATCCTGGGGCAGTAGGGAAGAATATTTTATAAATTCCCCTTCTAGGAGTCTCGAAATTATCTTAGTATCCCCTAGATTAAATAAAATATGGTTTGAGGTATAGGTTATGTTAACCTCTTCTTCCTTTTCATCCATTATTTTACTTACCTCATTAAGAGTCTTGCCAGGTATAACAACATTTATACTATTTTCACTATCTACATATTCACTTCTAATAGCTAATCTATAGCCATCTAGGGCTACTAAATTCAGGCATTTATCCTTTATTTCAAAAAGAACTCCTTGAAGGATTGGTCTTGTTTCATCCTGAGCTGTAGCAAATATTGTACCTTTAATCATGTTTTTTAGAAGTGCCTGACTGATAGATAAATTGGCATCCTCGTGAATTTCAGGAATGGATGGATAGTCTTCAGCATTCATGTATAAAAGATTAAAGACTGATTTTTGACATATTATTTGTAAAATATTACCTTCTAATGTTTCAATAAGAATTTCATCATTAGGAAGCTTCCTTATGATTTCTCCTAGAAGCCTTGAATCTACTACTATTTTTCCAGGATCAACAACCTTCGCTGTTGTTTTAGTTTCTATGCTTAAGTCAACATCTGAGCCTATTAGAGTAATGGTGTCATTAGCTGCATTTATGTATAGTCCTTCTAATATAGGCATTGTTGATTTTCCTGTAATAGCCTTTTGGGCAATAGATATAGCCTCTAATAAATTGCTTTTATCACATAAGAGTTTCATTTATAAAACCTCCTTAGGTTATTCACACATATTTATTTTAGAATAGGATAGATAATAATATTATTTTTTAGTTGTAGTAGTAGTAGGGGGTGTGGGTTTGTGGATAAGTGGTCTTAGCCTTGCAAACATGGGAAAATAGTTTAAAAAAATATTGTGGATAAGTAAATGTTAAAATTTCATCTTATCCACATTATTATAAAGTCAGAGCTTGTAAAAATGTTATCCACAAGTAATTATAGAGTTATTATTCACCGCTGTGAATATTTCTTTTTATCCTTTGATAAAGGGCTTCTTATAAGGCTTTTACCACATATATG
The DNA here is from genome assembly GCA_023440105.1 of Bacillota bacterium. Lineage (GTDB taxonomy): Bacteria > Bacillota > Clostridia > Clostridiales > Clostridiaceae > JAEXZL01. Next base: position 14,953 of record JAEXSY010000425.1, on the reverse strand, counting down.
TACTTTTATTTTTACTTTTGAGTAAGCTTTTTAGTTAAATCCTTAATTACATTTTCTAAAGCCTCATTTGTTTTAATTTCTTCTGAGATTTTTTCATAGGCGTGTATAACGGTGGTATGATCCCTTCCGCCAAACTCTTCTCCTATTTTAGGAAGAGAAAGATCTGTGAGCTTTCTAGCTAGATACATGGCAATCTGTCTAGGAAAGGCTACATTTCTTGTTCTTCTTTGAGATTTAAGCTCTTCCAGCCTTAAGTTATAGAAGTTAGCTACTACCTCCTGAATTATATCTATGGTAATGGCTTTAGTTTGTTTGTTTGATATTATGTCCTTTAAAGCCTCGGAAGCTAAATCTACTGTTATCTCTCTATTAGTTAATGAAGAAAAAGCTACTATTCGAATCAGTGCTCCTTCTAGTTCTCTAATATTGGATTTTATTTTTGTAGCTATATATACCATAACCTCATTGGCAATATTTAAGTTTTCTACGTCGGCCTTCTTTTTTAGTATAGCCATTCTAGTTTCAAAGTCTGGTGGCTGCATATCTGCTATTAGTCCCCACTCAAAACGAGAACGGAGCCTATCCTCTAATGTTGGAATCTCCTTTGGTGGTCTATCGCTAGAGAGAATGATCTGTTTATTTGCATCATGGAGAGCATTAAATGTATGGAAGAATTCCTCCTGAGTACTTTCCTTACCGGCAATAAACTGAACATCATCTATAAGCAGAATATCTACATTTCTATATTTATTTCTGAATTCTTCATTTTTATCATGTCTTATTGAATTAATAAGCTCATTAGTGAACTTTTCTGATGATACATAAACTACCTTTGCTTTAGAATTATTCTGAAGAACATAATGTCCTATAGCATGCATTAAATGGGTTTTTCCAAGTCCAACTCCACCATATATAAATAGAGGATTATAAGCCCTGGCTGGAGATTCTGCTACGGCTAAGGATGCTGCATGAGCAAATCTATTGCTATTACCTATAACAAAAGAGTCAAAGGTATACTTTGGATTTAGGGTAGCTGACATTTCATCATTTACTACTACCGAATTTTTAGGCTTCTCTTTTTTTTCTTCAGCCTTTACCTGTTCTTCTATAGCTTCCTCAGAAAAGGTTGCAAAGACGATATTATATTTTTTAGATGATACCTGTTTAATAGCATTGGCTACTAAATCCTTATACCTTGATTCAATTATTTCCTTAGTAAAATCATTAGGAACTCCCAGACGTATAGTATCATTGGATACAGAAAGAGGTTCACAGCTCTTAATCCAAGTGTTATAGCTAACTTCTGTTAATTCGCCTCTTAGTATGTTCAGGGTCTTATCCCATAGATCTTTCAATTGGGCATCCATATTGTATCCTCCGGTTTTATTATAGTAAGAAGTTATGAATAATTAAATGTATCAACAACTTATAAACAGCATAGTAGTCTATTTATAATCATATAGACTAATGTAGGCAAAATTATTCACATGTTAATAACTTTGTGGAGTTTTTCATATAATAATGTTATCCACAACACAATAAAATATAACAATTAACATCATACACAGATGATAAAAACTTATTTTTCATATAAAAAAATAAAAAATAAGTCTTATATAAAGAAATATTAAACAAGTTATACACAATGTTATCAACAGTTGTGGATAACTTGTTTAAAAAATAAGTTATACACAATTCATATCTAATAATAACATAAAAAATTATCCCCATTCAATAACTTATCCACAAATAGTTGATATTTTATACTAATTATCAACAGTTTATAGCTAAAAGAAGTTTAAATCCAAGAATAATTATCCTCATAACTATTCTTGACAGTCTTAATTGATGAATATATAATTATAAGGTAAATCTATAATTTTTATGAACCTAAGATTCGTATAGTAGTTATGTTGCTATAAATATTGTGTAGCAAGGAGGTGGAGATAATATGTTTATGACATATCAGCCAAAAAAGAAGCAGAGAAAGAGAGAGCATGGCTTTAGAAAGAGAATGAGCACTCTATCTGGAAGAAACGTGATTAAAAGAAGAAGACAAAAGGGAAGAAAAAGATTGACAGCATAAGGGCCGCAATTGTGGCCTTTTTCTGCAATAGCAGAAAAAAAGGAGAATCTATTTCTAATGAAACAACATAGATTAAGAAAGAACCTTGAATTTAGGTTAGTGTATAGAAGAGGTAAGTCTTATTCTAATAATCTGCTTGTATTATATGTAATGAAAAATAGAAGAAACAAAGATGAAAGCCATAAGGAATTTAATAAGGTAGGTATTTCAGTCAGCAAGAAGGTTGGAAAAAGCGTTATTAGAAGTAGAGTAAAGAGACTTATAAATGAAAGCTATAGATTAAATAAAAATACCCTAAAAGAAGGGTATGATTTTGTATTTGTAGCTAGAAGTTCTGCTAGTACTAGCACCTATAAGGAAATACAGGATGCTATGAATAAATTATTCAAAAAGGCAGGCTTAATAATTAATGAAAAAGATAATGATAAAGATAATAAAATTTTATAGAAAATATTTATCGCCTCTTAAAGCGCCAAGCTGCAGATTCTATCCAACCTGCTCCCAGTATGCTTTAGAGGCAATTGAGAAATATGGTGCTTTTAAGGGAGGGATTATGAGTATTAAGAGAATACTCAAATGTCATCCTTTTCATGATGGGGGTTATGACCCGGTTAAATAGCTTTAGGAGGTTTATATTTTGAAGTATATACAAGATTTTTTAGATTACCTATTTCAGCTTATCCATGGTGGACTTAATGCAATAGGTATAACTGATGCTGGTATAGCATATGTGTTAGCAATAGCAGTTTTAACTTTGCTTATTAAAATAGTATTACTACCTTTAAACATAAAACAGATGAAATCACAGGCTGCCATGCAGGAAATTCAACCGGAGCTCCAAAAGCTTCAAGCTAAATATAAAAATGATCCTCAAAAGCAGCAAGCGGAAATGATGAAGCTATATAAGGAGAATAATGTTAGCCCTTTTAGTGGATGTCTTCCTTTAATAATACAAATGCCTATACTCTTTGCTTTATACTATGTATTCAGAAAGATAGACTTTGGGGGAGCTACCTTCCTAGGAATATCTCTAGGAGCAAACAATAGTGCTATTGGATTACCATTTTCATTAATTCTTCCAATACTAGCTGGTGCTTCTACTTATCTATCATCCTGGCTATTACAGAGAAATAACAGCAATAAAAATAACAACAATAATAATAACGCTGCACCGGCTATGAATATGGGTGGAATGAATATAGGTATGTCAATATTTATGGGAGTTATGGCTTATAATTTTGAAGCTGCACTGGTTATGTACTGGATAATCAATAGCTTACTGCAGGCCCTTCAATCCTACTTTATAGTCATTTTACCTGCTAAGAGAAAGGCAAGGGAAGCTAAGTAGCTTTATATAATTAATCTAGAGGTAAGGTGGGTGAATAGGGTATGAAGGTAATGGAGATCACTGGTAAAAGCGTCGACGATGCTATAAAGAATGCTTTATCAGAGCTAAATGTTACAGAGGATAAGATAGAAGTTGAGGTTATTGATGAAGGTAACAAAGGCTTATTTAAGATTATTGGTGTTAAGCCAGCTAAGATTCGTGTTACGGTAAAGAGAGATTATATTTATGAAGCCAGGACCTTTTTAAGAGAAGTTTTAGATGCCATGGGAATAAAGGCAGAAATAAGGATTAAAGAGGATAATGATATCATCAATATAAACTTAACTGGACCTAATATGGGGATTATAATTGGTTATAGAGGAGAGACTTTGGATGCTCTTCAATATCTTATCAGCTTAGTAATCAATAAAGGACACGATATTGAATATAAGAGAGTTATATTAGATACAGAAAATTATAGAACCAAGAGACAGGAAACCTTAAAGAGATTAGCTGAAAAAACAGCCTATAAGGTTAAGAAAAATGGTAAAAGCTTTAAGCTTGAACCGATGAACCCATACGAAAGAAGAATTATACATTCAGCTCTTCAGGATAATCCTTTTGTTAAAACCCATAGCGAAGGTGAAGAGCCCTATAGAAGAGTTGTTGTTGATTTAAAGAAAGATTAGATTATAAAAGAAAGCCCCATGGCTTTCTTTTTAATTGTTTGAGAATAGCTAGGAAAATTAAGCTTTAATTGGATTAAATTTTTATTAACCTATATATGTACTTTTAATTATATAAATATTAGTATAAGATGAGAGTGAAAATTACTTAAGCGTCATTAAGTTTATTATATATTTTAACCTTAGATAAGGAGGATAATCAATGAAGGAATTTGATACTATTGCTGCCATAGCCACAGCATTAGGCGAAGGTGGAATATCAATAATCCGTGTTTCTGGTGACAAAGCATTAGACATTGTTTCTTCAATCTTCAGAGGTAAAAATCACAGGAGTATAAAGGATATAAAGAGCTATACCATGAGGTATGGGCATATTATTGAAAGAGATACTGACAGCATTATAGATGAGGTTATTATAAGCTTTATGAAGGGACCTAAAAGCTATACTGCTGAGGATACCATAGAGATAAACTGTCACGGGGGAGTTATATCCTCTAATAGAATTCTTGAAGAGGTGATAAAGGCTGGTGCTCGTCATGCAGAGCCTGGTGAATTTACTAAAAGAGCCTTTTTAAATGGAAGAATTGATTTAACTCAGGCAGAGGCAGTTATCGATATAATAAGATCTAAAACTGATTTATCCATGAAGTCTGCTATGCTTCAGAGTGAGGGAAGACTTTCCCGGGAAATAAGTAGACTTTCCGAAGTACTTTTAAATGTTTTAGCTCTAATTGAATTTGTTGTGGATTTTACTGAGGATGATGAAGAACCCGATGAGCATACACCAGTTTTAGTAAAAAATAAGCTGGAGGAAGTAATAAAGGAAATAGATAATCTATTAAAGACTTCTAATGAGGGTAAAATTCTTAGAGAAGGCTTAAATATAGTTATTATCGGAAAACCAAATGTTGGAAAGTCATCTCTATTAAATGCTCTTCTCATGGAAAACAGAGCAATTGTTACAGATATTCCTGGAACCACAAGAGACGTAATAGAGGAATATTTGAGCCTAGATGGTATACCTATAAAAATCACTGATACTGCTGGTATTAGAGATACTAAGGATGTAGTGGAAAAAATAGGTGTTGAAAGGTCTAAGGAAAAGATAAATCAGGCGGATTTAATTGTTTTAATGCTTGATTTAAGCAGAGCTTTAGAGGAAGAGGATAAAGAGATAATTGAATTTATCAAGGATAAAAAATACCTTTTACTATTAAATAAAACTGACTTAGAAAGAAGACTTGAGATTCCTTCAGAGGTTTCACTAGCTAATAGCATTGAAATCTCTGCCGTAGCAGGAACAGGTCTTGAAGAATTGAAGCAGAAGATTAAAGATATGTTCTTCAATGGTGAGATAAATACTGAAGGTGTTATGATAACAAATGTTAGACACAAGGAAGCTTTATATAGAGCCTTAGAAGGCTGCAATACAGCTTTAGAGCAGGTAAAGCAGGGAGCGTATCTGGATTTAGTTTCTATTTATGTAACCAGTGCCTTGAAGGCCTTAGGAGAAATCACCGGTGCTGAAATTCAAGAAGATCTAGTTAACAAGATATTCTCAAGCTTTTGCGTCGGAAAGTAGGTGAATAAAATGAGTTATATTGGTGGAAATTATGATGTAGTGGTAATAGGAGGAGGTCATGCCGGCTGCGAGGCAGCCTTAGCTTCAGCGAGAATGGGGCTTAAAACTCTTATGTGTACCATGAATTTAGATAGCATTGCTTTTATGCCCTGCAATCCTAATATAGGAGGAACCGCCAAAGGACATCTGGTAAGAGAAATAGATGCCTTAGGTGGAGAGATGGGTATTAACATAGATCATACTTATATTCAGAGCAGAATGCTCAATACCTCAAAGGGACCAGCAGTTCATTCTCTTAGAGCACAGGCTGACAAGAGAAAGTATCAGGAGAGAATGAAGAAGGTTATAGAGGAACAGGAAAATCTCGATTTAAAGCAAACAGAAGTAGTGAAGCTGTTAGCAGAGAACAATAAGGTTAAGGGTATAGTTACCAGGACTGGAGCCATATACAGCTGTAAGGCTATAGTAGTTGCTACTGGTACTTATTTAAGAAGCAGAATTATTCTAGGGGAGGTAAATTACAATAGTGGGCCTAATGGTTTCTTCCCAGCTAATGAGCTTTCTCAAAGCCTTATAGAATTAGGTCTTCCTCTTAGAAGATTTAAAACAGGAACTCCTGCTAGAGTTAATAAGCGTTCTGTAGATTTTTCTAAGATGGCAGAACAAAAGGGTGATGAGAAGATCGTTCCTTTCTCCTTTATGAGCAATCCTGAGGAGATTAAGAGAGATCAGATATCCTGTTATTTAACCTATACCACACCAGAAACTTTAAAAATTATTAAAGACAATATAGACAGATCCCCTATGTACAATGGAGTTATAGAGGGGGTAGGACCTAGATACTGCCCTTCTATAGAGGATAAGGCCATGAGATTCCCTGATAAGCAGCAGCATCAGATATTTATCGAGCCAGAAGGTGAAAATACTGACGAGATGTATGTTCAAGGGATGTCTAGCTCTCTTCCGGAGGAAGTACAGCTTCAGATGTTAAAGACTGTTATTGGGCTAGAAAATGTAGAGATGATGAGAACAGGGTATGCAATAGAATATGATTGTATAGATCCTTTAGAGCTTCTTCCCACTTTAGAGTTTAAAAAGATAAAAGGTCTCTTCGGTGCAGGTCAGCTTAATGGAACCTCTGGTTACGAAGAGGCTGCCTGTCAGGGCCTTATTGCAGGTATTAATGCAGCTCTCTATACTAAAGGTGAGGAGCAGCTAATTCTTACAAGATCCGATGCTTATATCGGTGTATTAATAGATGATTTAGTTACAAAGGGAACCAACGAGCCTTATAGAATGATGACCTCTAGGGCTGAATATAGACTATTACTGAGACAGGATAATGCAGATTTACGATTAACGGAAATAGGAAGACGTATAGGTTTGGTTTCTGATGAACGTTATGAAAGCTTCACTAAGAGAAAGCTTCAGATAGAAGAAGAAGTAGAAAGAGTTAAAAAGGTTCAAGTGACTAACAAAGCTGAAAACAATGAGTTCTTAGTAACCTTAAATTCAGCGGAGCTTAAAAAACCAATCAGCCTCTATGAGCTTATTAAGAGGCCGGAGCTTGATTACTTTTCTGTAGCACCTCTGGATCAAGATAGACCTAAGCTTCCTGAAGATGTAATGGAGCAGGTTAGTATTATATCAAAATATGAAGGTTATATTGAGAAGCAGCTTGAGCAGGTAAGACAGTTTAAGAAGCTAGAAAACAGAAGACTACCAGAGGATTTAAACTATGAGGATATAAAAGGGCTCAGGATAGAAGCTACTCAAAAGCTCAGCCAAATAAGACCTATAAACATTGGTCAGGCATCAAGAATATCTGGTGTTTCTCCTGCAGATATTTCCGTACTTCTCATATACCTAGAGCAATATAACAAAATTCATTCTAACAAAATGGAGGAATAGAATGGAATACTATGATATAATAAAACGGGCAGCGGATGATGTTCATATGGAGTTCACAACAGTACAGTATGAGCAGTTTATGGCTTATAAGGAATTATTAAAGGAATGGAATAATAAAATGAATCTTACAGCCATCACTGAGGATGAAGCAATTATAAAGAAGCATTTTATTGATTCCATAAAAGCCTTTAAGGCAGAGCCTTTTAAAACCTGTAATAGTATTATAGATGTTGGATCAGGAGCTGGGTTTCCAGGGATTCCTATAGGTATTATGAGGCCAAGTCTTTCAATAGTATTATTAGATTCACTAAATAAAAGAGTTACTTTTTTAAATACCGTTGCTGCAGAGCTTGGACTAAAAAATATTAAAGCGATACATGGTAGGGCAGAAGAGGAGAGCAGAAAGAAGGAACATAGAGAAAAATATGATGTTGCTACCTCTAGAGCTGTAGCTAATATGAGTTCTTTAAGTGAATTTTGTATTCCCTTTGTGAGACAGGGAGGATATTTTATCCCTCTTAAGGGACCTGCCATAGAGGAGGAAATAACCACTTCAAGCAAGGCTATAAAAATATTGGGAGGTAACCTTGAAAAGATTATTCCTGTGAATATAGAGGATAGCGACCTAAAGCATAATCTTGTAGTGGTTAAGAAGATAGGTAAAACACCAAGCCTTTATCCAAGAAAGGCTGCATCAATTCAAAAGAAGCCTATTGTCTAAATATGTTTATATATGTAGAACATTTATTTGAGGAAAATAAAGGAAATTAATCAACTTTGTAGAATTGTAAATAAAAGGAAATTATAGCGGGTGAGGGATAGCTGTGGAGATACGAAATGAGATTTTATTAATTAATGTTAATATGATAGTACCTAATATTTATCAGCCTAGAAAATATTTTAATAATGATTCCTTACAGGAATTAGCAGACTCAATAAAGCACAATGGAATATTGCAGCCGCTTTCAGTTAGGTTAATGGGTGAAAGATATGAATTAGTTGCTGGTGAGCGTAGATGGAGAGCTGCTAAGTCTATAGGTTTAGATAAGGTTCCCTGTACTATATTAGATATAACTGATAAACAAGCAGCAGAGCTCGCCTTACTGGAGAACCTTCAGAGGGAAGATTTAAATTTTATTGAAGAAGCTGAAGCGTACTATAATCTAATTAATGAGCATGGATTTACTCAGGAGCAGCTAGCTATAAGAATGGGGAAAAAACAGTCGACTATTGCTAATAAGCTTCGATTATTGAAGCTCTCTGATTCCGTTAGGCTCCTTCTCTTAGAGAATCATCTCACAGAAAGACATGCCAGGGCTTTACTACCTTTAATTGATGAAGAGCTGCAGGTTAAAATTGTTATGAAGGTAATTAAAAGTAATTTAACTGTGAAGGAGACTGAAGCATTAGTAAATAGAGAGTTATTGAAGCTAAAAGGTGAGGAATTAAAATCTGGTAAGAAGAATAATTTAAAAGGTGTATTTTCTTCAAAAATATATATAAATTCTATTAAGCAGGTTTTTGACAAATTTAATATTCCAGCAGATTATAAGTCTAAGGATTGTGGTGACTTTGTCCAAATTACTGTCACCATACCAAAAGATAAAAGTTAATGTTTCACGTGAAACAAAGGCAGTTTTTTGACTGCTTTTGTTTTTTTTATTTTTATTTTGCTATAAAGTTCTTTTATAATTCACTATGGGAATATATAATAAGATTATAAGATCACTAGGAGGTGCAATAAACTATACTTTTAGAAAAGGTAGGTAAATTTCATGAAGAAAATATCGATATTCAATCAAAAAGGTGGCGTGGGTAAAACTACTTCCAATATAAATTTATGTTCATATTTAGCTTTGGAAGGATATAAGGTTCTGGCAATTGATATAGATCCACAAGGTAATACTACTAGCGGTCTTGGATTTGATAAGCATAAAATAGAAAAGTCTACATATGATGTTCTAACTACTGATACAGAGCTCCGAGAGGTTATAGTACAAAGCCAGCTTTTAGAAAATTTATATTTAGCTCCTTCCATAATGGAGTTAGCTGGAGCCGAGGTTGAGCTTACTATGTCTAGCAGCAGAGAAACGATTCTTAAAAACAAGTTAAAAAACATTGAAGGTGAGTATGATTTTGTTTTTATAGATTGTCCGCCGTCATTAGGAATATTAACTATAAATGCTCTGACAGCATCTGACTCAGTATTGATTCCAATCCAGAGTGAGTTTTATGCTCTTGAGGGAGTAGGTCAATTGATCAATACAATACAACTAGTTAAGAAATCTCTTAATAAAGAACTGGAGGTTGAGGGAGTATTTCTAACTATGTTCGATGGTCGTACTAATCTTAGCAATGATGTAAAAAATGAAGTTAAGAAGTACTTTAATAATAAAGTTTATAATACTACGATACCTCGTAATGTCCGGTTAGCTGAAGCCCCTAGTTTCGGACTTCCTATTGTTCTCTATGACCAGAGATGCAAAGGTGCTGAAGCTTATGAAGACTTAACAAAAGAGTTTATAAATAGACAAGGAGTGAATTGATTTGGCGAAAAAACATGGCTTAGGTAGGGGCCTTGGTGCTTTAATTCCAGACCAGGAGGAAAATAGTAGTGAGGAAGCTAAGAAAAGCCTATTAATAGATATAAATAGTATTAGACCTAATTCTGAACAGCCTAGAAAGACTTTTGAAGAAGAGAAAATATTAGCACTTAGCGAGTCCATTAAACAGTATGGTATCATTCAACCCCTTGTACTTAATAAGGTTGATGATAACTACATAATTGTTGCTGGTGAAAGAAGATGGAGAGCTGCTAAGAAAGCTGGTATAAGTGAAGTGCCAGCTGTAATAATGAATTTATCAGATAAAGAAATTCTTGAAATTTCCTTGATAGAAAATATTCAAAGACAGGATTTGAATCCTATTGAAGAAGCTGTAGCCTATAAGAAGCTTATGGATGAGTTTTCTCTTACTCAGGAAGAGCTCAGTACTAGAATAGGTAAATCTAGAACTGCTATCACAAATACCTTAAGATTAATGAACTTAGATTATAGAGTTCAGGAATATATTATTGATGGTGTGTTATCTGAAGGACATGGAAGAGCATTATTAGGAATTGCTGATAGAGAGCTTCAATATAAGACTGCACAAAAAGTCATTGATGAAAAACTTTCAGTTAGACAGATAGAAGCTATAGTAAAACAGTTGGGGAAGGTTAAAGTAAGTAAGGAGAAGAAAGAAGAACCATATAATCCTTATTATAAGGATATTAAGAACAGATTTGAAAATCTTTTAGGAACAAAAGTAAATATTGATGCCAAAAAGAACAAAGGAAAAATTGAGATAGAATACTACTCTGAAGATGACTTACAAAGAATTATTGACATCTTAAAAATTTAAGGTTTCACGTGAAACATGTGGAGGGATGATTAACTTGCAGAACGTTTTAGACATAATATCAGAATTTCAATTATATATAGTAATAGCTTTAATTCTTCTAGTATTGCTTCTGATTATCTTAGTGATTATTACTTATAGTTCCTTGAGTAAAGTTGAAAAGAGATACAGGAAGTTAATGCGTGGAATCAATAATAAGAATTTAGAAGAGCTGCTGCTGGAGTACCTTGAAAATGCTCAAGAAGCGGTGAGAATTTCTTCTGATACTAAGGCTGAGAATGAATATATTAAGTCAGAGCTTCAAAATTGTCTCAAGAAATTTGCTGTTAAGAGATATAAAGCCTTTGAGGATATAGGAAGCGATTTAAGCTATTCTATTGCATTACTAAACGATAAGAATGATGGAGTTATTTTAACTGGAATATTTGGAAGACAAGAAACAACTTCCTATGCAAAACCTGTTGATAAAGGGATATCAAGGTATGATTTATCTGAGGAAGAAAAAGCTGTACTAAAAGATGCAATAAATCAATAAGAATAAAAGACCTTCTTTAGGGAATAATTACCCTAAGGGAGGTCTTATTTATGAATTTATACATCTGTGAGGGCTTAGAATATCTAAAAAGTCAATTAGAGGAAAGAGGATATAATACTAATGTCAACGGTAATGATCATTATGATGCTATTATTTGTAATATAAAAGATATTGATCTGGCTTCATTAAGTATCATTAATAATATTAAACATGAGGGTACATTAATAATAGATGCAGGTAGTAAATCCATTGATGATATTGAGTATATACTTTACAATAGATCTTATTCATCTCTATTCTGATATGTTTCACGTGAAACAATAAATTTAAAAATACCATTACATATTATTTCTGCAATGGATATTACGGTGAAAAGTCTGGTGTTCTGTAGCGTTGAAAAGGAATCACTGCTTAATGAATTAACAACGGCAGTGATGCTTATATCACCAATAGGAGGTAAATTTTTATTAAGTGCTGATCCGGGATAAAGAGGACCCCTTTCCACATATATATTACCTATTGAGCTAACTGAGCCCAGGCACGCATCTATTGCTATAATATATCCATTAGGATATAGTCTATTAATATGCTCTGAAATACTATTAAGATTTTTTCCATGAACAGGGGATTTTAGGGTGCCAAATACTAATGGACCATGGTAAAAAAGCTCTTTCAATTTATGTCCTACTATTGGTCCAAGGGAGTCTCCTGTAGCTCTATCAGTGCCTATACATACTATTATTATATTCTTAAGTGGAATACTTTTATCAATTAACCTTTCTAATGCATTATAAATATCTAATGAATTATAATGATTTTTCATTTCATACTGATATGCAGCAGCTTTAATTCTATTTGATTTTCTATGGCAAATTAGATTAAGATAATTTTTAATTAAGAGATTGAAAAATTGTTTCATAAAAAAACCTCCTTCTTAGATATTATCCAAAGAAGAAGGTTTTATACTTATATTACCTTTAATTCATTAAGCACTGTGTAAAATACTACTAAAAACATAAAGAATATCATACCTAATACACCACCAGCTTCAATTCCTATAAAGATAGCTGCAAGAACTGCTAAAGGATTCAAACCTAATGTAGTTGACATAATTTTTGGTTCTATGATCTGCCTTACTATCATAACCACTATCCATAGAATTAAAATTGTAACTCCTGTGAAGTAATTTCCTTGAAGTAAATTAATTGCGGCTAAAGGAAGATAAACAATAGCCATACCTAAAATAGGCATTATGTCAAAAATACCACAGAGAAGACTTAATAAGAAAGCATAGGGAACCTTTAATATAGTAAAACCAATTAATGTCGCCAAAAAAGTTATAAATACAATCAAAAGATAGGATAGAGAAAAGTTGAATATCATTCTTTTCATCTCTAAAGCTATCTCTATGGTTCTATTTGCTTTACTTCCTGCTGCCTTAAGTAGATTCTTACTGCTAGGAGAGGTTAGATTAAAAGTTATATAATAAGTAGACAGAAGAGTAAATATTATTACCATAGCTATATAAGGTACTGAGCTTAGTATAGCAAACAGCTTTTGGATTATAAGCGTGCTAAAATTAACTGTAGTAGTTACTATTGAGGCAGTAGCATCTGATAGATAGCTTTCTAGGGAGCTTAATATATTGGAGTCAATGTCTATAATAAGGGTATCATTAAGTTTTGTTAAATTATCATATATTGAATTAGTTAAATCACTAATATAATTAGGAATAAAGCTAGTTAATCTTACAGTTTCATTAATGATAGCTGTTCCAAATAAAAAAATTACACCAATAAATAAAATAAAAAAGACTATGGAAGATAATAGTGAAGCAAGCCATGGTTTCATTTTAAATGTCACTGTCAAATAATAGGCTGGCTTTCTACAGACAAGTGCAAATAATATCCCAAGTACAAAAGGTAGAGTGTATTTTAAGGTGTTAAAAAACAAATAAAAGACAATAGAGTAGATAAGAAAAAAAACTGCAGTCCTTTCTCCTTTCTTTATATAAGCTTCCACATTAATCACCTCCGCAATAAATTATTAAGTGCTTTTAAAGTAAACTCTATCTCCTCCTCTGTGTTAAAGTATCCTAAGCTGAATCTTAAGGTGCCTGAGGGATAGGTGCCGATGGTTTTATGAGCTAGGGGAGCACAATGCAATCCAACACGAGTCATTATATTATACTCAGTGTCCAACAGATAGCCTATTTCAGATACCTCTCTTCCATCAAAGGTTGTAGAAATGACCCCAGTATCCATGGAGCTATCATGAGCAAAAATATTAACTTTATCTGTTTCAAGTAATCCCTTCATGAATTTCTTAGTAAGTTCTGACTTTTTGTGTCGAATAGCATCGATTCCGGTGTTCATAATAAAGTTGATACCTGCCTGTAACCCAAAAAGACCAGGGCCATTCATGGTGCCGCTCTCAAATTTATCTGGAAGAAAGTCCGGTTGCAGGGTACTAGAGGACAGGCTCCCAGTTCCACCTAAAACAACAGGGGTTGCTATATTATTAAGGTTATCATCTATTAGAAAACCACCAGTACCCTGTGGCCCCATTAATCCTTTATGACCAGTAAAGGCAATAGCATTTGCATTAAGAGCTTTAAAATCCACAGGAAGAGCTCCAGCAGTTTGAGCGGAATCTATGATGAAATAGATGTTATTAATCTTACATAAATTACCAATTTCTTCTAGAGGCTGAACAGTACCAGTTACATTAGAACCATGGGATAAAACAACTAGTTTTGTTTCAGGTTTTATGTAGGATTTTAATAATTCGATGGAAATTAGACCTTTATTATCTGCTGGTACTATATCCAATTCAATGCCAAGTTTATCTTTAGCTGCTAAAAGGGGTCTCAGTACAGAATTATGCTCCATTGATGATGTTATTACATGCCAGTTAGGCTTAAGGATACTTTGAAACAGAATATTTAGGGAGTAGGTTATGTTTGGAGTAAAAATTACATGATCAGGCTTATCAAAGTTAAAGAGTGTACATAAAAGCTCGCGACAGTTATAAATACTCCTGCTTGTCTCTAAAGAAGAACAATAGCTTCCTCTCCCAGGGTTACTACCAATATTATTCATGAAATCTACCATTGCTGCCGTAACACTAGGGGGCTTTGGAAAAGAGGTAGCTCCATTATCTAAATAAACTTTCAACTTAAAACCTCCAAAAGACTATATTTTAATTAATTATATTATATTATTGTGAATATGGTATAAATAGATAACCTTTAATTAGTAAAAAATATTTAAATTTTGCACTACCTAAGGAAAAATTCTTAATATATACTTATAATATTGAATATAACCATTATAAGGCTAATTAATCAGATGGAGGAGAAAACCCATGGAAAATTACTACATAATCGTATTTATGAATACACATAACGCAATAGAAGGAGAAAAGG
>JAEXSY010000384.1 GCA_023440105.1 Bacillota bacterium | reverse complement strand
CAATCAGTAGAAATAAGTTTGTATCGCCTACCACTGCAGCTACAAATGACTGGGCGCGCCTGGGAATACTAGTTGCCATGATGCTTTTTGGGTCCGCCAGCTATGTAGAAAAGCTGCTTATTGCCTTTGTTTTTGCACTAGGTGGAACCTTCTTATTTATGAAAATATTGAACAAAATAAAATACAAAAATGCAATATTTATTCCTCTTTTGGGAATTATGCTTGGAAATATCATAAGCTCTGTAACTACCTTCTTTGCCTATAGATATGATATGGTTCAAAACATATCCTCGTGGCTTCAAGGAAATTTTGCTTTGATTATTAAGGGGAGGTACGAGCTCTTGTATCTTGGGATTCCGCTAGTGATAATAGCATATGTTTACAGTAATAAGTTTACTATTGCTGGTATGGGTGAGGAGTTTTCTGTAAACCTAGGACTTAATTATAATAAGGTAGTTACATTAGGACTAGTAATTGTATCCTTAATTACCTCCGTAACGGTTCTTACTGTAGGTTCAATTCCATTTTTAGGGCTTATAATACCTAATATCGTTTCTTTATATAATGGAGACAATCTTAGAGAAAATATCCCACATACAGCATTGTTAGGAGCGGTTTTTGTATTAGCCTGTGATATATTAAGCAGAGTGCTTATTTATCCTTATGAGCTTACCATAGGGGTAGTAGTAGGTGTCATAGGAAGTGGTATGTTTTTATATCTAATATTAAGGAGAAAAGATTATGCAGTATAATGGGACAGACGCAATAGAGATAACATCCAGAAAGAACGTAGCAGTAAGGAAAAATATTTTCAGCGAAGTACTGAATAATTCTAACAAGAAGATTATTGCTTTATTAGTAATTCTATCTGCTGCATGTATATTAACCTTTCTGTTTATAGATGTATCGCCTAAGAGCTTTGCTTTTAGCTTTCCAAGAAGAATAAGAAAGCTATTGGGAATGGTTTTGACGGGAGGAGCGATATCCTTTTCCTCCGTAGCTTTTCAAACTATCACCAATAATAGGGTTTTAACACCTAGTGTATTAGGGCTTGACTCCCTATACACCTTTATACAGACCCTGATAGTATTCTTTTTAGGATCAACTAGCTTTGTAGCAGCAAATAAGAATATAAACTTTTTAATAAGCCTGGTGCTTATGGCAGCATTTTCTGGGATACTGTATAAGCTTATGTTTAAAAGAGATGGTCAGAATGTATACTTCCTTCTTTTAGTAGGAATGATATTTGGTACCTTCTTCTCTAGTCTTTCATCCTTTATGCAGATTCTTATAGATCCAAATGAATTTCAAATAGTTCAGAATAAGATGTTTGCTAGCTTTAGTAACATAAATACGGAGCTCCTTGCTATCAGTATGATAGTTGTTACCTTAGTAATTGCTTTTTCAATTAAAGATATACGAGCTTTAGATGTATTATCCTTGGGAAAGGATAATGCTATTAATCTAGGGGGAGATTACCACAGAATGGTGAAAAAATATATGCTCATAGTATCTATTTTGGTAAGCATAGCTACTGCCTTAGTGGGTCCTATAATCTTTCTTGGAATACTGGTTGTGAATTTAGCAAAAGAGCTTATGAAAACCTTCAGGCATGAATATTGGTTTATAACAGCCTTTCTTTTAAGCGTTTTGGCTATGGTAGGCGGTCAGCTTCTTGTAGAGAGAGTTTTCAGCTTCAATACAAGCCTTAGTGTAATCATTAATTTTGTAGGAGGCAGCTATTTTGTTTATCTGCTGTTAAAGGAGAGTAAAAAATGATAAAGGTTAGAAATTTAATTAAAAGCTATGGTGAAAAAACTGTAGTGGATGATGTATCCTTGAACCTAGAAAAGGGAAAGCTAATTTCCTTTATTGGCTCTAATGGAGCTGGAAAGAGTACAGTTCTTTCTATGATAAGCAGGCTTATTAGCAAAAATGCTGGAGAAGTGTATATTGAGGAACAGGAATTATCACAGTGGAATAAAAATGAGCTTTCTAAGAAGATATCAATCTTGAGACAAGCTAATTATATGAATATAAGACTTACCGTGAGAGAGCTTGTAAGCTTTGGTAGATTTCCTTACTCTCAAGGAAGGCTTACTAGAGAAGATAAAAAGATGGTGGATAAAGCCCTGGATTACATGAATCTAAGGTCATATGAAAATAGATATATAGATGAGCTTAGCGGTGGAGAAAGACAGATGGCCTTTATAGCCATGACCATAGCTCAGGATACAGAGTATATATTTTTAGATGAGCCTTTAAATAACCTTGATATGAAGCATTCCGTAGAAATTATGAAGGTTCTTAGAAATCTTGTAGATGAGCTTAATAAAACAGTTATCATAGTAATTCATGATATTAATTTTGCTTCCTGCTACTCAGATTATATAGTAGCTCTTAAAAATGGCAGAATAATAAAAGAAGGAAATACAGAGGAGATAATACAGAGTAGTGTCCTTAAGGATATTTATGATCTGGATATACAGATAGATTCTGTGGAAGGTAAGCAGATCTGCAATTATTTTTCTTAAACTTTGGTGATAAAAAATCTTAAAAGAGGTGCACAAAATGAAAAAAGTATTAATATCAGTTATTTCAGCAATTATGGTAGGAACTATGGTAGTAGGCTGTGGAAACGGCAGTGCTAATCCAGAAGATAGTAATAAAGGGTCGGCTTCTGAAGCAGCTTATGAAGCTGTTAAGGTAACTCATGACTTAGGAGAGGTTACTATAACAGATAAGCCAGAGTCTGTAGTAGTTTTTGACTTTGGTGCCTTAGATACCCTAGATGCTTTAGGTGTTGAGGTTGCAGGGGTAGTTAAAGCGAGCCTTCCAAGCTATTTATCAGAGTACAATGACGATAAGTATGGTGATATAGGAGGTTTAAAGGAACCTGACCTAGAAGGAATATATGAGCTTGAACCAGACCTTATAATAATATCTGGAAGACAAGCAGATTTCTATGAAGATTTAAGTGAAATAGCACCAACAATAAGTGTTGCAATAGATAATTCAAAGTACATTGAATCAATTAAAAGTAATATCTCTACTTTAGCAGATATCTTTGAGGTTGAGGAAAAGGCTAATGAATTAATAGCTGAAATTGATAGTAGGGCTAAAGAAGTTAGTGAAGAGGTCCAGAGGGAAGCTGAAGGCAAGAAATCATTAGTTATTCTTACCAATGACGGTAATATTAGTGCCTATGGTCCTGGTTCAAGATTTGCTTTAGTGGATGCCCTTGGTTTTGAGGCAGTAGATGATACTCTTGATAATTCTACTCATGGACAATCTATAGGCTATGAATACATCAGTGAAAAGAATCCTGATTACATATTTGTTATTGATAGAAGTACAGCAGTAGGAACTGAAGGGGCTAGCTCAGCTAAGCAGTCCTTAGAAAATGACCTGGTAAAGAGTACTAATGCTTATAAAGAAGGAAATATTATTTACCTTGATTCCACCTATTGGTATCTTGCAGGTGGAGGAGTAAATTCACTTCAAGCTATGATAGATGAAGTATATACAGCTGTAAAATAATAATTACTAATCACAGACCTTTATATTTATTCTGTTAGCATAATATAAAGTTATTATGAAAGAACCGAGCCCCCAAGACCTCGGTTCTTTTAATTATATTTATTGAGGGAAAGAATTGCGTTATAATTATAGGATAAATTATTATTTATTATATTAGTAAGGAGCAGAAAAAATAGATGAGAAATATTTTTAAAAAAATTACACCAATATTTTTGACATTATTGATGACCTTAGGATTATTTGGGTGTTCTACACTCTTTGAAGATTTCAGTGGTCTAGGGGAAGATAGTAATATTAATTATACTGAGTCCTCTCCTACACAAGATGACTTAGACATAGAAGAGAGTGGAAGCTATGATGATTTTGAAGGGGTTGCAGAGTATATTAAAATTTATAACAAGCTCCCATCAAATTTTATAACAAAAAAGGAAGCCAGAAGCCTGGGATGGGATTCTGGAAGAGATCTTTGGGATTATGCAGAGGGTAAGAGCATCGGCGGTGATTACTTTGGAAATTATGAAGGTCTCCTGCCTGAAAAGGATGGCAGGGATTGGTATGAATGCGATATTAATTACAGAGGTGGAAGACGTGGAGCCGATAGAATAGTTTTTTCTAATGATGGACTTATTTATATGACTACAGACCATTATAAAAGCTTCACAGAATATACTAATTAAGGTAGGTTTCATGGTTAAGGAGGGATATTTTGAAGGAAATAATAATTGAAGGAGCTCGAATAGATTCAAGAGAGGAGCTGCATAAGGTGTTTAAGGAAGCTTTGGAACTTCCTGATTATTATGGCGGGAATTTAGATGCTCTCTGGGATATGCTAACAGGAGAAATTGATTTACCTGTAAGAATTGTATGGAGGGATTTTAATATCACTAAAGAGAATATTGGAGGATATGCTACTAAGGTTTCGGAGATTATTATAAGGGCTTCAAGAGCGGTAGAAAACAATATTTTCTATACATTAGAAGATTAGTTAGTTTTCACATATATTTAATAACTGATAATTACTCTTATATGATAAAATTTATTTAATAAATTGTATTATATAGGAGGTTTTTTTTATGGCGTTAAAACTAACTAAAGAATTAATGAAGGATAGTTTATACAGACATCTCATGGAGGGAGAGACAATAGAGGCTATGGTATATGGGCAAAAGATAAATTATTTAATTACCCTCCTAAGTAAATACTATTTTTTAGCTCTTACCAATAAGAGATTATTAGTAATGAGAGTTAATCCCTTTTTTAAAGAAAAGGAGCTTACAGCAGTAAATCTTGAGGATATTAAGGGTTTTAATGCTAAGAGCAATCTAAATGGAAAGAATGTAATTATTGAAGGTAATGAAGGTAGAATTTTTCAAGGAATTATACCCAGTACAATTTTAGGATTAAGCAATCATAAGGAAGATTTACAGGTGTTTTTAAATAAGCTTCAGGAGTTAAATATATACGCTGTATAATTGTATTTTTTGATATATTTGTTAAGGCAGTACTAATTATTATAAAAAGAGGAGTATTGAAATTCACAGAAGGTGAAAATCAATACTCCTTGCTTATTAAGCTTCTAATTTTTTGAATCTGTTGGTGGCAAGCATTATAAGAATTATCCCTATTACAGTGATTATTATAAAGTCTGCTATTAAAGTTAAATTATAACCGAAGATACTTAGGTTTAGCCCCATGACATCCTGAAGTACCGGTGGGAGGCTTTCTGCCTCTAATAGAATTTTCTTAAACATATCAACTCCGTAGGTTACAGGATTAAGCTTAACTAAGAATTTCATCCAGGTTGGACTTCCAGTTAAAGGGAATAAGGAGCCTGAAAGAAACAGCATTGGCAATATCAGCATTGTAAGTGCTGTATGAAAGCCTTGAGAGGTTTTCACAAAGCCTGCTACAAATAAACTTAAGGAGGATACTGTGAAAGCTAAGGCAAGCATTGCAGGAATCAGCTTAAGTATCATAGATATATTTAATGAAATACCTATAAAGGGAGATAAGATCAATATAATTAATCCTTGGATTACCGCAGTAGTGCTGCCACCTAATACCTTTCCTAAGGCAATGGAGTAACGTGGTACAGGAGAAACAAGCATTTCTCTAAAGTAACCAAACTCTCTATCTTGAACTACTGTTAAAGCAGATATTACAGCTGTGCTAAATATTGTCATTGCTACCACACCAGGAAACATAAACTTAATAAAATCAAATTCACTTAAGGGACCTGAAAGGCCAGAGCCTTGAATCATTGACTTAATAGTACCACCCATACCGCTTCCCAAAATAACTAAAAGAAGTATTGGAAGTGCTAAATTACCTATGAGGCTTGCTTTATCTCTTATAGATTTAACTACATCTCTTTTCCAAATTGCAAATATTGTTTCCATATAATTATCCTCCTATTTATTTAGGTAGTGTCAAGTCTGACACTCCGTTTTTTCTTAAAACCTTTTATTTTCAAGGGATCTAGCTATTAAAAAATAAAAATAGCAATGACCTCCTTTTTTCGGTATAATGT
>JAEXSY010000382.1 GCA_023440105.1 Bacillota bacterium | reverse complement strand
GAGCATTTTATAGAAGAAGGAAACTATCGTCCTGAGGAGCTTTATGTCACAGGACTGCCTAAGTTTGATAAGGCTAAGAGGGAACAGGGAGCTAGAAAGATTGTTTTAATGCCCACCTGGAGGCCCTGGGATTATAATCTTGCAAGAATATCCCCAGAGGAGAGCGGCTATTTCAGATTTGTTAGCTCTATTGCAGAGAGAATTCCAGAAGAGTATAAGGATAATCTTGTTATACTACCTCATCCCCTCATAAAGGATGCCTTTGTTAATACTACTCTGGAGAGATACGTAACTACGGAAGGCTCCTATGATGATATTTTAAAGGAGACGGAGCTCCTTATTACTGATTACTCTTCCATTGCTTACGATGCTTTTTATCGAGGAGCAAAGGTCATCTTCTGCTGGGAAGAGATGGAGTATTGTATGGAGCAATACGGAGGTTATCTAAAGCTTAATGAAGAAAATGTCTTTGGAGATGTGAGCAGGAACTATGAGGATATTCCTGAGCTTATTAGAAGTAATTATTTATTACCTCAAAGACCAGAATACCTGGAAAGGTTCAAGTCCCTTGTGGAATTTCATGATGGAAAAAATACCGCAAGGCTCATTGAAGCTCTCTCTAAAGATAATATAGTGAAGATACCTAAAAACATTAGGTAAGATAAAAGGAGATAATATGGTAGGATCAATTAAAAATTTTATGAAATATAGATTTCTCCTTGCGGAGCTTATAAAAAAGGGGATAAAGCTTAAATACAGGCGTTCATACCTCGGGATAGTGTGGACACTCATAGAGCCCCTGTTGACCATGATGGTTTTAACCTTTGTTTTCAGTACTCTATTTGGAAATACCGATAAAACATATCCGGTGTATATCCTGAGCGGAAGGCTTTTATACAGCTTTTTCTCTACAGGGACAAAGGCAGCTCTTAAATCCATTAGAGCCAATTCTGGAATGATTAAAAAGGTATATGTACCTAAATACCTATATCCTTTATCCAGTATTCTTTTTAATTATGTGATATTTCTTCTATCCCTTGTGGTGCTAGCAGTTGTTGGACTGGCTTTAGGGGTTTGGCCAACTCTTTATATTTTTCAGGCTATAGTACCTCTTATTAATATACTTCTCCTGTCCTTTGGAGCTGGCATGATATTAGCTACTATGGGAGTGTTTTTCAGAGATTTAGAGTATCTTTGGGGAGTTGCGTTGATGCTTGTTATGTATGCCAGTGCTATTTTCTATTATCCTGATAGATTGATTAATGGGGGCAAGGGTTGGATACTAAAATTTAATCCCCTTTACTGCATTATAGATAATTTTAGAAGTGCCATCTTTGGTGAAGCAATGAATATAAAAATGCTTATATATTCTTTAGTATTCAGTCTTGTATCTATTGCCGTAGGCCTTTATTTCTTCTATAAAAAGCAGGATGAATTTATTCTTCATATATAAGGAGTATTTAACATGGAAAAAGAAGTATTAAAGGTAGAAAAAGTAAGCATGAAGTTTAATCTAAGCAAGGAAAAGGTTGATAGCCTCAAGGAATATGTGATTAAGTTTATAAAAAAGGAAATCATGTATAACGAATTCTGGGCCTTAAAGGATGTGAGCTTTTCCCTAAAAAAGGGTGAGAGGCTAGGTATACTAGGACTTAATGGTGCAGGAAAAAGTACACTCCTAAAAACCATAGCAGGAGTGTACAAGCCCACAGAGGGCAGTGTTACTAGGAAGGGAAGGATAGCACCCCTTCTAGAGCTGGGAGCAGGCTTTGACATGCAGTATACAGGAGCAGAGAATATTTATCTTTATGGAGCTGTCCTTGGGTACTCTAAGGAATTCATCAAGGAAAAGTATGATGAAATAGTGGAATTCTCAGAGCTTAAGGAGTTTATTGATGTTCCCTTAAAGAATTATTCTTCAGGAATGAAAGCAAGGCTTGGCTTTTCCATCGCCACCGTGGTGAATCCTGATATTCTTATTCTAGATGAGGTTTTATCCGTAGGAGATAGGAAGTTTAGAAGAAAAAGTGAAAAGAAGATAATGGATATGTTTGCAAAAGGAGTAACGGTGCTTTTTGTATCTCATTCTGTTGATCAGGTTGAAAGGCTCTGTGATAAGGGCCTCATATTAGAAAAGGGAAAAGCTATTGCCTTTGGTGATATTAAAGAGATAGCTGAGAAGTATAGGGAATTATCTTCATAAAGAATATAGAGAACAGTTTTGTTTAATTATATACTGCTTTTATATAAATAAAGTCCCCGTAAGGGGATTTTTTTATGCAAAAATGAATACTTATTTACTTATCTTTACTGTACAAGCTATATATGAATATAAATGTTAAAAGTTTGTTGCGGTAATGTAAAAAATTAAAAGTTTATTATAAAATTACCTTTCCATTCACATATAATACACAGTGGACTGATATAATTAGTCGTAAAATATGAGAAGTGATGTAAACTTCCTTTTTTACTTTTTAAATGTTGTTGAAAAATTTTAATTTAGAAGAGGAGGTTATACCTTGGATAAAAGTTTGTTTATAAAAAGAACAGCCGTGGCGCTTATAAAATTTATCTTTACAGCAACACAAGGTATACTTTTTGCACGTCTTTGGTATGGTTATTATAGCAGTATAATGGCTACACCTTATTTTAATAGGGGTAATTTTGCCTTGATTGCTTTATATATAGTTATTTTTATAGTCTTTGGAAAGCTCTTTGGGGGCTATAGAGTTGGAATGGCAAAGGTTCAGGATATTATCTATTCAATGTCCTTAACGGTTATAGCTTCTAATCTTATAGCTTTTCTTCAGCTATCATTGATACAGAGAGCCTTTGTACCCTTTATGCCCCTAATTTTAATGACAGCAGTGGGTATACTCATATCAATGGTATGGGCAATTATAGCCAGCAGTACCTACAGCTACATCTACCCCCCGAAGAAGCTTTTGGTGGTCTATGGCGATAGAAATCCCAGCGATTTTATTAGAAAGCTAAAGTCTAGAAGGGATAAGTATAACATCAGTGAGATGATATCTATAAATGCAGGAGAGAGACGTATCCTTGCCAAGGCGAAGGATTATGAGGCAGTGGTTATCTGGGATATCCCCGATGAATTTAGAAATAAGCTTGTGAAATTCTGCTTCGAGCAGAGAATAGGTTGCTACCTTACTCCTAAGGTTTCTGACATAATTTTATTCGGTTCAGAAAATCTCCACCTTTTTGATACACCTCTAGTTTACTGCGACAATAAGGGAATAAAGCCAGAGCAGGCCATGGTAAAAAGAGTAATGGATATAGTGCTATCTCTAGTTGGTATAATCGTTACTGCTCCCTTTATGCTTTTAGCGGCAGCCTCCATAAAGCTCTATGATAGAGGACCGGTAATTTATAAGCAGAAGAGGCTTACTGAAGGAGAAAGGGAGTTTGATATCTATAAGTTCAGAAGTATGAGGGTAGATTCTGAAAAGGATGGAGCAATCCTTGCAAAGAAAAATGATTCCAGGATAACCCCTGTGGGTAATATTTTAAGAACTCTTCATATAGACGAGCTTCCTCAGCTTTTCAATATATTGAAGGGAGACATGTCTATGGTAGGACCCAGACCTGAAAGAAGGGAAATCATGGACAAGTATGCCCAGGAGCTTCCAGAGTTCCCTTATAGACTTAAGATGAAGGCAGGTCTTACGGGCTATGCTCAGGTTTACGGTAAGTATAATACTACACCATACGATAAGCTGAAGCTTGATTTATACTATATTGAGCATTATTCCTTAAAGCTTGATATAAAAATCATTCTTTTAACCTTAAAGATATTCTTTCAGAAGGAAGCCTCAGAAGGAGTTGATTCCTGGCAGAAGGATGCTATAAGAAGGATTGATGAAAGGAAGGAGAATAATTATAAGGACACTCTTAACAGGATAGAACCAAAGAAGGTGAGAGCATGGGAAGCCCGATAGTTTCTGTAATAATACCCGCTTATAACAGTGAGGAGTTTATTCAGCAGACAATAACTTCAGTGGTGCTTCAGAAGGTTCCTCTAGAGATAATAGTTGTCAATGACTGCTCTAAGGACAAAACTGAAGAAAAGGTATTGGATCTGCAGAAAGAAATAAATACAGCCTATGAGGATATAACTTTAAGATATATAAAAAACCCCGTAAACCTAGGAGTGGCAGCCTCCAGAAACAAAGGAGTTGCCTTGGCTCAGGGTAAGTAC
>JAEXSY010000353.1 GCA_023440105.1 Bacillota bacterium | reverse complement strand
GAACTGCATTGGTGACTTCGAGGAAAAGAGTGGCTACGAGATTGTAAAGAGGCTTATTCATATGAAAAGTCTCCCGGAGGTAATCTGTGCTGCTAATGATGAAATGGCTATAGGAGCCATAAAAGCTCTTCAGGAAAAAGGTATAAGGGTACCAGAGGACATAGGAGTCATAGGCTTTGATGATATACCTATGGCAGAGTATATTAACCCAAAGCTTACCACTATAAGGAGACCTACCTATGATTTGGGAGTCTTAGCTACCCATACTCTATTTAATAATATCAAGGGTAATCTTGGTGGCATTTCAAAAAAGCTATCAACGGAATTTATTATAAGAGAGTCCCTTCTGTAAGCCCTAGCTTAAAAGGGACATCTTTTTATTAAGATATTGAAACGTTTCGATTAAATTTTTTTGCAAAGTATAATGGGATATAAGGAGAAAATTATGGAAAATATTAAGCTTAAGGAGTTATTAAAAAGCCTTACTATAGAAGAGAAGATAGGACAGCTTTTTCAGGTAATTCCTTTTCTTTTCAACGATAGTAATAAGGGAGAAGTTACTGGACCTATGAAGGATTTAGGAATAGGAAAGAAGGAGGTAGACCTAGCCGGCTCTGTTCTTGGAGTGTCAGGGGCTAAGGAAATGAAGGAGATTCAATCAAAGTATCTGGAGAATAGCAATAATAAAATTCCTCTAATATTTATGGCAGATATTATCCATGGCTGCAAAACTATATTTCCAATTCCATTAGCCTTAGGCTGTTCCTGGGATATGGAGGCAGTAGAGACAGTAGCGAAGGTTTCCGCAAGGGAAGCCTCGGCAGAAGGAATACATGTTACCTTTTCTCCAATGGTGGATTTAGTTAGGGATCCAAGGTGGGGAAGAGTAATGGAGTCTACGGGAGAAGATACATATTTAAATTCTCTATTTGCCAGAGCTTTTGTTAGAGGCTATCAGGGAGATTTAGGAGAGGAAAATATAGCAGCCTGTGTAAAGCACTTTGCTGCTTATGGAGCTCCTGAAGGTGGAAGAGATTATAATACCGTAGATATGTCCGATAGGCAGCTGAGAGAGTATTATCTTCCTGCTTATAGAGCTGCTATTGAAGAAGGGGCAAAAATGATAATGACCTCCTTTAATACTGTTGATGGAGTTCCTTCCACGGGAAATAAATGGCTTATGAGAAAGGTTCTTAGAGAGGAATGGGGCTTTGAGGGAGTTGCCATATCGGACTGGGGCTCCTTAGGAGAGCTTATAGAACACGGAGTAAGTGAAAATGGTAAAGAGGCTGCAAAGCTTGCTATTGAAGCAGGTACAGATATGGAAATGATGACCTCTCACTATGTTAATTATCTTAAGGAGCTCATAGAGGAGGGGAGTGTTTCTATGGAGCTTTTAGATGAAAGTGTCTATAGAATCCTAGACCTTAAAAATCAATTAGGTCTTTTTGAAAACCCCTATAGAGGCGCCAGTGAGGAAAAGGAAGCAGAGGTTATGGTGTGCAAGGAACACAGGGATGCAGCTAGAAGGGTAGCTGAAAAATCCATGGTGCTTCTAAAAAATGAAGGAATATTGCCCTTAAAAAAATCAGTTAAAAAGATAGCTCTGATTGGTCCTTTTAGTGATGAGAAAGGAATTCTTGGGGGCTGGTCCTGGCAGGGACGTTATGAAGAGACCATAAGTCTTAAGGAAGGTATAGCCAATATAATAGGAGAGGATAAAATCCTCATAGCTAGAGGATGTTCCAATGATATACCAGAGAGAGCAGAAGATGCTTTGAATAAAGAGGGCTTTGAAGAGGCTCTTAAGGCTGCTAAGGAGGCTGAGGTCATAGTTCTTGCTCTTGGTGAGGATAGAGATTTAAGCGCAGAAGGTGGCTGCAGAACCAATATTAAGCTACCAGGGGTTCAGGAGGAGCTAGCTAGGGAAATCATTGCCCTGAATAAGCCTACGGTATTAGTTCTGTTTAATGGAAGACCTTTAGATATTACTGAGTTATCACAGGAGGCGGGAGCAATACTTGAAGCCTGGTATCCTGGAACAGAGGGAGGAAATGCTGTAGCTAGAGTGCTTTTTGGAGAGGTGAACCCTCAGGGGAGATTGTCTATGTCCTTTCCCTTTAATGTAGGACAGATTCCTGTATATTATAATGCCTTCAGCACGGGGCGTCCTAAGCATTCTGAGTACGGTGATAAATATAAATATGAGTCAAATAGATATAATACACATTATCTAGATGCTCCTAATGCTCCAGCTTATCCTTTTGGTTATGGACTAAGCTATACAGAATATGAATATGGAGAGCTAGCCTTGAGCAGCGAGGTGATTGCTCCTGGGGAAAAGCTTAAGGTATCCCTAAAGGTGAAAAATACAGGAAATATGGCTGGAATAGAAACTGTTCAGCTTTATATACAGGATAAAAAGGGAAGTGTTGTAAGGCCAGTTAAGGAGCTTAAGTCCTTTAAAAAGGTAGAGCTAGAGGCAGGAGAAGAAAAGGAAGTAGTCTTTGATATAGATGAGGATATGTTAAAGTTCCATACCCTAGATAAAAGCTTTAAGGCTGAAAAGGGAGTCTTTAGTATCATGGTAGGTCCCAATTCTCAAGAGGTGTCAACAAAGGAATTCAAACTTATCTAAAAGGGAGATTGATAAAATGAGGATTGAAATTAAAGATAAAAAAATACTCCTGGACGGAAAAGCTCAGCTTATTATGGCTGGAGAAATCCATTATTTTAGATTAGATAAAAGGGACTGGGAGGACAGGATAATAAAGCTGAAAAATGCTGGATGTAATACAGTTGCCACCTATATACCCTGGATATGTCATGAGGCAGAAGAGGGGGATTTTGACTTAACAGGAGAAAAAAATGAGAGGCTTGATATTGGAGGCTTTATAGATTTATGCAAGAAGCATGAGCTTATGTGCTTTGTGAGACCAGGCCCTTTTATTATGGCGGAGATGAAAAATGAGGGTATACCACGCTGGGTCTCTAGGAAGCATCCGGAGCTGATACCCGTAACCTGGGATGGGAAAAAAGCTCCAAACCCTACCCTAGATTATCTTTCTCCAAAGTTTTTAGAGGAGGTAAAGAAATGGTACAGCAAAATCATGCCCATCATAGCAGAAAGACTCTGTACAAAGGGTGGTAATGTCATTGGAGTACAGCTGGATAATGAAGTGGGAATGCTGTCCTGGGTGAGCAACAGTCCTGATTTAACAAACTATCTATTGAAGGATTTTAGAGATTGGCTAATTAATAAATATCAGGAGGAGCTTCCTCATAGATATCAATTAACCTTTTATGATATAGATACATTTATGAGGGAGATAAGGTGTCCTAAAGAGGAGTATGTCTTAGAGCTTCATAAGGATTTAGGCTATTATATGAGAGATAGATTTAAGAGATACATACATATCCTCCGCAGCTATGCAGAGGACTTTGGGGTAAAAGAGGTTCCCTTTGCAGTGAACATCCATGGAACAGGAGGGGGAAGGGGACATACTTATCCTATTGGTTTAAGTCAGCTATACGAGTCCTACAGTGATGAAGCTGGTCTGTTCTCTGGAACTGATATATATCTTGGTTCCTTGACCATGGATAATTTTCAGGATCTGTATATAATAAATGCTTTAACGGATTCTGTTAATGGAAAGGATCAGCCCTTATCCTCCTTAGAATTTGAATGTGGGGATGGAAATTATAGCTCCACCTTTGGTGGAAGGTATGAGGTTTCAGCAGTGGACTTTAAAGCTAGAATGTGTATAGCTCAAGGTAATAGAATGCTTAATTATTATCTTTTTGCCGGTGGGACAAACTACCGGTTAGAAAATACCCTAGGGGATGGCAATGACAGAATTGCCATCACTGGGGAAAGACATGGATTTGCCGCTCCCATAAGCCCTGAGGGCAGGTTGAATTATACCTATGAACCGATGAAAAAGTCCATAGAAACCATAATGGCTAGTGGGGATAAGCTTGCAGAGATGACAGAGAATTATGATGATCTTGTTTATGGGTTTATACCGGATTATTTCATGACGGAGTACCATTATCCCGTTAGTCATAAGGATGCTGCCTTAGTTAATAATCTTACTAAGAACAGAGCTCACAGTATATGGGAAAGCTATATAAGAGGTATTCTTCTTTTAAATTATAGATTTACTGCTGTAAATCTTCAAAATAAACTACCTTCTACAGATAAGGTTATAGTACTGCCATCAGCTCGCTATATGGCAGAAGAGGTTCAGATAGCGCTTAAAACCTTCTTAGAGGAAGGAGGAAGGGTGCTCCTTTTAGGAGAAGTACCTGTCTATGATATGGAGGGAAGGGAATGCAATATTCTTTCTAGCGCTTTGGGAATAAAAGATATTATTAAAGAGGAATCAAGACCAGAATATTACCTTTCTGTATATTCTCCCGAAGGTAGCTTTAATACTCCAGAGATAAGGGTGAGTTATGGAGAAGGCTATGAAATAGATGGAGGGAGAGAGCTTCTAAGGATATATGGTAGCGATAGATGCTGTGCCTTTGAGAGAGAGGTAGGCAGGGGAAAAGTAATAGTAATGGGTACGGATTATAATTGTAACCTCCTGGTAATAAAGACACTTCTTGAAATGTTAGACTGTAGTCCGAGCCTTAGTCATGACTGCAAGGACCACGGTCTATTTATGACTACCACCTCCAATGGTGAGGGGGAAAGATTCCTACACATTTTGAATTTAGATAGCTTTTCCAAGGAATTTAAGATTTGCTTGGAGGGTGAAAATCTTTTTGGAGAGAGAAGCCTTAAGGTTGGGCCTAAGGAAGGG
>JAEXSY010000321.1 GCA_023440105.1 Bacillota bacterium | reverse complement strand
CTGGCACCAACAAAGGGAGCAAAGGGATAAAATCTTCTGACCTCCTGGACAAAGTATTCATAGTAGTCCTGATTTTTCAGTTTAAGCTCTCTCTTTAAAGTAGGGTATTCATATATAGCCAAACAGGAAAAGGTTATAAAGGTTGAAATAGCAACTATTGGGCGGATTATATTAAGGAGCTCTATAGCTGCCATATCTTCAGAGAGCTCTTTTCCTTCTTCATGATAGCTGCTCACCACATAAAGGGGGGAGCTAGTATGACATACTAATTCACCCAGTCTAACTTTTTTTATTATCTTCTGGAGGAAAAGTTCTTCCCGGCATCTTGCCTTTTTCCCCTTCCAGTACTTAGGACCTACTGATCCAAAGGAATATATCATATCAATGAAATCCTGAGCTTTATCCTTTATTTCATCATCCTTTAAGGGAAGTCCTATCCACTGAAAAGCAGAGGAGCATATAATATTTTTCATCTCATCAAATATCACAATTGAATCAGCTTCTTCCCACTCTGATGCAGCCCTGGATAGTTTAATACTAAATATCTTAGCAAGATCCTCTATCCTCTCAGGATTCATCAAGAGAGACATGAACAATTCCTTTCTATGTAGATGCTTTTCTCCATCGGAGCCTTGAATAGCATTAACACCAAAAAGAGTTTTTTGCACCCTTTTAGGAGCAGCACCCTTTCTAATAAAAAGCTCTGGATTATAAAAGAGTCTGCTTCCCTCCTCCCCTATAAGACATATAGCTTTTTGCCCCATAAGTCTTGTTTCAAAGATATCACTGTGAAGCTTATCTCCTCTATTCTTAATAAAGAGATATCCTTCCTTTAAGAGGTTAAAAGTGTTATCTATCCCTTTATCCTTAGGTATGGCACTTTGACTATTCATAAATCTTCTTGTCCTCCAATCCTAATAAAGTGAAAAAACAGGCACTATTTTGTGCCTGCATCTTCCCCACCGGGACCATCCCTTCTCTCTCTTGTATCGGGATAATATTTCAAATTATTATTTGTCCACTGATTGTTTCCTTCATCCTTCTTGGCTTCTTGATTATTATATTTGAATTCCTCTGGAAGCTTCTTTTTGCTCATATAATCATCTCCTTTTACTTTAGTATGAGCTAGAAGCTTCATTAATATTCACATCAGTTTATTTCAATTTTAGCCGTTTGAAGCCAATTATCTATAGCATTTCTATTAAAGATATAAATACCATCAATTTTTACATGTGGTATTCCAGAATCATCAAGAGTAGCAAGCTCTAATAGCTGGCTTTGGGATATTCCCAAATAATCAGCTGCTTGAGATAAGTTAAATTTATCTTCTGCACTTCCATTATAAAAATAGTTTAAACTGTTGCTTATGGAATCTAACCCATGTTCTACACTTATTAAACCTGAATCTATATATGATCCATTGGTTTCCATACCTTTTGAAATAATAAAAGCACTAATAATAATAGCAAAAGCTAAGGCAAAAATCGAAATAGGTAATAGTTTTTCCTTTAACATGAAATTATTCCCCCTAAAGTTTTGATTTTCCATAAAAAACCAATATACATTAATTATAAACCTAAGGGAATTTTTATCAACAACAATTCTACTATAATTGTAATGTATATGTAGGGCCTGTATGAGAATATCTCATATCCAAAAACTCCTCTTCATTTAAAAGGGTGATATTCTGCCCTTTTGCTTTATAGTCCGTTGCTTTTCTAAGCTTTGTGCTCATCTCTTCTCTACGGAGTCCTTGAACGTTCTTCATGTTAGTAACTAAGATAGTTGTTTTCTTTGTAACTGAGCCTCCAGTGGTTCCTCCAAGTCTCCTTACTAAAGCCATGGCTTGATCCCTGGACATAGAGTTTAGCTTTCCCGTAAATACAACCACTTCATTTTTGAAAGCTTCCCTGTTGTAGTTTTCTACAGAGTTTTCTTTTTTATAATAATAGATTTTATTTGAGGTTCTTATAGCCCTTCCCTTAAGGCTGCAGGAGCTGTAGCCATTAGAGTCAACATAGCCAAGCATTACTCCTGCAGTATCGGCAACCTCCTGGATATCATTAGATTTTAATTCCTCTGATACTTTCAGGAGTATATTAGAGCAGGCAAGAGCATCAAACAAGGCGTCATGATGGATAAATTTATAACCTAAAAAATCATTAACAGTATTTAATTTTGCATTTTCTAGTCCTAAATAAAAATTTTTTGCAAGCTTCATGGTACATATATATCGAAAGCTGGGAAGCTCAATATCGTAAAGCTCAGCAGTTTTTCTAAGGACTGATATATCAAAGGCAGCGTTATGAGCTACCACTATGCTATCTTGAAAATAGTGTTTTATCTTCTCCCAGACTTCAGGAAATTCAGGAGCATCCTCCACCATTGCAGGCCTTATTCCGTGGATACCTATATTAATAGGCATAAATCTCATTTCTTTTGGTCTTATTAAATAATGAAGCTTTTCTACTACCTCTCCCCCTTTTACCACCACAAGACCAATGGAGCAGGGACTATTTCTTTTTTCATTTGCTGTTTCAAAATCTATTGCTACAAAATTCATTTCTATCACCAAACCATTTTTATTATCCCTATAAGTATATTTAAAAATTGCTGTTGGCACAAGGTTTAAGAAGCCAACTCCGAAGTTCCGATTGACTGAATAGCTTAAAAGCCTTAAAATATAATTATAATATAATTACAAATAATACTAAAATTCTCACAAAAATACTCCTAGAAAGGATTTGATCATGTGAAAAACACTAATAGAAAAGGAAGAGTAGGTTCTTTTACTCTTATTACAGCTGTGGCAGTACTGCTAATAAGCCTTCTCGTTGCCTGCGCAAGCCCTGAGACTCCATCAAATCCTGTAACAGACAATTCCGGTAATCCTCCGGTTTCTGGTGGTGAACAAAAAGAAGAAACTCAAAAGAATGAAAAGGTTACCCTTTATTTCACTGACGATCAAGTAAACTATATGCTAAAGGAAACCAGGGTTATCTCCTACGATGATGATAAAACTATAGAAGATGCTATAGTAGAAGCTCTTATTGAAGGACCGAGAGCAGAAGGTAGAGTTAGAGCTATATTAAGCACAGTAAAGCTTATTGGGACAAGGGTTGAAGATGGTATATGCTATGTAGAGCTCTCTAAGGAATTTTTCAATGAAAATGCGGGAGGTACCGCTGGAGGAGGCATGGCTTTAGGAACTCTTGTAAGCTCTCTTTTAGAAAGAGATAACATAGAAGGTGTTGTCCTCGTTGATCAGGGAGAGGCTGTAACTGAATATGGTGGTCACTTCTCCTTTGATGGCCCCATCGATTCTCCTATGGGTACTATTGAGGAAGATGGCCTTGAAGATTCAGCTCTTACGGATTAAGTTCTAAAAATCTTAAGAACACTATTGCATCAAAAAAACTACAGAGTTTTCTGTAGTTTTTTTAATGCAGTGAAAAGGGGACATTATCAAGTCCCCTTCACTAATCTATTATCTCCATGGATTTTCTGTGGGATATCTCACCCCTGCTGGCTGGTTATATCCGATATCTTCTACAGGAACACCGATGTATTTGAACACTTCAAACAATGGCTTCCCGAAATGTCCGAAGGCAACTGCTCCATGATGAGGGAATCCGCCTTCGATAAGTACATGACGGTAGAATCTTCCCATCTCAGGAATTGCGAAGACACCGATGGAACCGAAGGAACGGGTTGCCACAGGAAGGACCTCACCCTGTGCAATGTAAGCACGAAGCTTGGAGTCTGCGGTGCTCTGTAGACGATAGAAGGTAATATCTCCTGGTATAATATCCCCTTCTAGGGTTCCCTGTGTCACTTCCTCTGGAAGCGCTCTTGCCATAATCATCTGGTATTTCATCTCACAGAAGGAAAGCTTTCCAGCAGCTGTATTTCCACAATGGAAGCCCATAAAGGTGTCTTCCTGAGTATAGTTATATTTTCCTTTGATTTCTTCTTTGTACATATCCTTTGGCACAGAGTTATTAATATCAAGAAGTGTTACGGTGTCATTACTTACAATTGCTCCGATGAACTCACTGAGTGCTCCGTAGATATCTACCTCACAGGATACGGGAATCCCCTGTGCTGTGAGACGGCTGTTCACATAGCATGGCACAAATCCAAATTGAGTCTGGAAGGCTGGCCAGCACTTCCCAGCGATTGCAACATATTTACGGTAGCCTTTATGCTCCTCCACCCAATCCTTCAGGGTCAGCTCGTACCGGGCAAGCTTTGCAAGGATCTCTGGTTTCTTATTCCCTGCTCCAAGCTCTTCTTCCATCTCTTTTACAATCCCTGGAATTCTCTCGTCTCCCAGATGCTTATTAAAGGCCTCAAAGAGGTCAAGCTCTGAGTTTTCCTCAATCTCAATACCCATATTGTAAAGCTGCTTAATTGGAGCATTACAGGCAAGGAAATTTAATGGGCGAGGTCCGAAGCTTATAATCTTAAGATTGCTAATACCTTCTAGAGCCCTTGCTATAGGAACAAATTCGTGAATCATATCGGCACATTCCTCAGCATCCCCAACTGGATATTCTGGAATATATGCTTTGATATTTCTAAGCTGAAGATTATAGCTTGCGTTCAGCATACCACAGTAGGCATCTCCACGGCCTTGAATTAGGTTGTTTCCAGACTCCTCAGCAGCTGCAATGAACATCTTAGGTCCATCAAAATGCTTTGCAAGGAGAGTCTCCGCAATCTCTGGTCCGAAATTTCCAAGGTACACACATAGGGCATTACATCCAGCTTTTTTTATATCCTCCAATGCTTGTACCATATGAAGCTCGCTCTCAACGATACAGATTGGACATTCATATATATCCTCTGATGAATATTTTTTTATATACTCATCCACAAGCTTTCTTCTACGATTTACAGATAAGCTTTCTGGAAAGCAGTCACGGCTGACAGCCACAATTCCTATTTTTATTTTTGGTGCATTCATAATTATTCCTCCTTGAAAACTTTATAATAATTATAACAATTTTCAAAATCTCCTACGACCAAATACTTAGCTACTTTATGGCAATTTCTTGTCCTTTTATAAATTCAATGAGCATTATTATTCCTTTACTTTTATTATTTTGATAGTTCTTTTCTAAACTCACTGGGAAGCTTCCCATATTTTTTACGGAACATTTTTGTGAATGCTTTACTATTTGGAAAGCCATTATCACTGGCTATGGTACCGATTGATAAATCTGTATTGACCAAAGCTTTATAAGCATACTCTAGCCGAAGATTGTCTAGATAAGCTTTATAATTCATCTTGGCATATTTCTGAAACATTCTTGATAAATATGTAGGAGAATATCCAAAGGTACTTGCAAGACTCTCTAAGGATAGATCCTTGTTATAGTTTTCTTTCATATAAGCAGTAATATTAGAGAGCTTATTCAGCTTTTTAGTATTTTTTATCATTTCTTCATCTACATTTACCTCACGATACTTGCTGACCAAAAGATATAGAAGGTGATAAAAGTAACTCTGGACCTTGAGTTCATAGCCAAAATTTCTATCTGTATATATTTCATACATATTCTGTATTGCTCTCATAACTTCTTCATCCTGTAGTCTTCTACTGTGAGAAAAATAGATAAATCTTTCATCTGTATAATATTTTTTAAAGGTATTCAGGGGAATTTGCAAAACTACTGTAAAATTCCTCTTCTCTGCATGAATTGAATGTATTTCATTGGAATTTACCAGCATAAATTCACCTGGCTTCAAAGGATACTTAGCTTCATTCACATAAAACTCCAGCTCTCCTTGAAGCAGAGCAAAAATTTCTATAGAATTATGCCAGTGCTTTTCCCTAACATACTTTCCATCCTTTCCCTCAAAAATAAACATTTTAAAAGGGATATCATCATTAGGTATAATAATTTCATGAGAATATTCCATCTTTTTTCCTCACCTGTTTCTTATAAATTTCTACTTACTCTTTTTACCAATCCATCTGGCAATTGAATAAATCCTATGTAAATTCAAAATCTACATAGGATTTTCATCCTGTCTTCTTACTGGAAAAGGTTTCTCCTGCAGCGCAAACTTTATCTGCAAAGCAGACAATAATGCTTTCCTTATATTTAGGAGGTTTGATATTTAAGGGAAACATATGCTTTATAATTATGTCCTTTTCTATTTCTCTCAGAGAAAAATCCCTCATTGCATTATTCAGAGCGCAACGAGCATGGCTAAAGCCATGTAGCCCACGACTACTATCAGGTATATGCCAATCATATAAAAAATAATCATGAAGCAGAGCTCCTCTTACCATTGCCTGCTGGTCAACCTTTAAGCCTAGCCTTCTAGCAATTCTTATACTAAGACAAGCCACTCTCAGAGAGTGATCAAATATGCTCACATCTCCATGCTGTATATATAGCTTTTGAGATTGCATACCTTCAGAAAATATTACCTCTGAGCCATATAGCAATACAATTTTTAATGCTGCTATAGCTTCTTTATCCATTTTAACTCCCCTACATTAATACACTTAATTCAAACTAATGTTATACAATTATTTATTTTTTAATCAATTATATAACTTAAATTTTGAATTTTCAATCAACTAGGAAAGTATTTCTTTCAGTTTATCCAGAAAGGCTTCTTCCCCCCAGGTATTTATCTTAAAGAACATAGCCTGGCTACCGCCGGAGGTTATAGCTGAGAGATGTATCTCGCCGTCACCCACCTGAAACAGGGTAACATTTAAGCTCACACGATTACCTCCAGCATAGCTGTATCTCTCAAAAACCCGAACACTACAGCGTGCATCACCACTCATAAAATCGCTGGAGTCTTCTAAAGAAGCAGATATGCTTCCATTGAGTATCCCATCTTCAATTACTTTAATCAAAATATTAAAATCACCATTAATGATTTGTTCTAACTTAGCCAAATATAGTACCTCCTAGAAATATTTTCAAACAGAGTTTCCCCCATTTAGAAACTTGATATTAACCTATAGTTATATTTTACCATCTTTATTTTAAAAAGAAATAAACTCACCAAACTTTGATGAGTTTATTGCAGTGAGATTTCCTCTAAGGCTCTCTTTATTATTTCTTTCTCATTAAAATCCATAACACTATTGCCAATAATTTGGCGGTGCTCATGACCTTTTCCTGTGATTATTATTGTATCCCTGTCAATACTATGTAAAATTGCATGTCTTATGGCTTCTGCTCTATCAAGGATTTCTACATAAGAGCTGCTGCCATTTTTGAAGCCTTGTTTAATATCATCGATAATTTTTTCTGGGTCCTCAGAGCGGCAATTATCTGTAGTGAGTACGCACAAATCGCAATATTGTTCTGCAATTTCTCCCATTACCCTTCTCTTAGTACGGTCTCTTTCCCCTACGCAGCCAAATACAATTATTTTTCTGCCTTCATAAAATTTATTAATTGTTCCCAATACTTTTTCAAAGCCATCGGGGGTATGAGCGTAATCAATAATTATATTTATATTTCTGTTTGTAGGAATTAGTTCAAATCTTCCTGGCACCTTTGTAACTGCTTCTAAACCTTCCTTTATATATTCTAAGTCTATTCCTAGTGCATAGCCGCAGGCAACAGCAGCTAAGGCATTGTAAATGTTATAAATTCCTGGATGCTTTATCCTGACAATTGTGCTTTCATCAGGAGTGTTAATAGTACATTCACTGAAGCTCTCATAAATAGCAATATTATCAGCAGTTATATCTGCAGCATTATTAATGCCATAGGTTAAAAGCTTAGCTCCATTATGGAATATTTCTTTAGCTAGCCTAATACCATAAGGATCATCTATGTTTACAATATTAAAGTCCTTTGTTTTATAGAATAATTGCTTTTTTGTATTATAGTAATTTTCCATATTACCATGAAAATCTAAATGTTCATGAGTTAAATTTGTAAATACTCCAATATTGAAGCTACAATGATCTACTCTGGACAGTCCTATAGCATGAGATGATACCTCCATGACACAGGCATCCACCTTTTTCTGTACCATATTATTAAACATTTCATGGAGCTCTAAGGACTCAGGAGTGGTGTAGGAAGAATAACTGTGTTTTCCACTTATAATTGTTCCTATTGTACCTATTAGTGAAGTATTTAGATTGCAGGCATCTAAAATGGATTTTACGAAATAAGTTGTTGTAGTTTTTCCATTGGTTCCAGTTATGCCTATGAGTTCTAAAGCTTTTGAAGGCTCTCCATAAAAAGTGGCTGATAAACAGCTTAGTGCTATTCTTGTATCCTTTACTTTAATAACTGTAATATCTTCTGGAGCTACAATATCCCTACTGGTTACAATAACCTTAGCTCCTTTGGAAATAGCAGCTTTTATATACTGATTTCCATCCTTTTTAAGTCCATCTATAGCTACAAATATATATTTATCCTTAGCTTCATTGGAATTGTAAGCTATACCGTTTATATCTATTTTAAGGTTTCCTTTTATCTCTATAGTATTCAGATTTTCTATAAGTCTTATAAGCTTCACCTCAGTGTTTCTCCTTTCCTTCTAAAATATTATCCTCTTCAATCTATACCTAGGTTATTAGTTTTCCTCTTTTACGGACAAAATATTAATGTCAATTAAATTATTGCCTAATTTTGTATATTTTATATAACCTATGAATGATATCTATTATAAAGCAGCTGTTATAACATCTTGTCTTAAAATTAAACTTGTGATACGCTAAATACAAATTGTAATATAAAAATCTCTGCAGCTATGATTTACAATAACTTGCAGAGATTATTTTTTATATATATTACTAATTAAACAGCAAAACAGACTATATTATTAATTTGATAAAGGATAATATTATGGATAACCTAATTAATATGCTTGTGGAGTATGGAGTATTTGGAATTATCCTAGCTGCCTTTGCAGAAGCTATTTTTCTGCCGCTACCCATGGAGCTAGTTTCTATTCCAATATATTTAGCAAGCCCACAAAATGCTTTTTTCTATTCAATACTTCTTATAACCTTTTCTACCCTAGGGTCAATTGCAGGGTATCATTTAGGAAAAGCTTTTGGAAAGCCTTTAATAAACAAGTTTATTTCAGAATCGAATTTTAATAGGCTGAAGTCTTTATACAGCAAAAACTCCTTTTTGGCTATATTAACTTCTTCCTTTACTCCAATACCATATGAAGCCTATGTGTTATCTGCTGGTGTATTTAATATTGGCTTTAAAAAGTTCATTTTAGCATCAATTATTAGCAGAGTTATAAGGCATCTGCCTCAAGGAATTCTAATAGCTTTATATGGTAACACCATATTAACCCACCTAAAAAGCTATACCTTGATTATTTGCGTAATTATATTTTTGATATTTATATTGATAAAAAAGCTCAACGAATCTCGTTGAGCTATCAAACTAAAGCTATGTATTTTAATTAAAGATTTATGTGCAGAAATTAAAGTATGTTTTTTCTGAGCTCTCCTGGTGAATCAGGATGCAGATATGAAGGTGCAATATCAAGCACTGTCTTACATCCACTTATCCCTTCTAGATTAAGCCTGTAGGCTGCTCTTGCATAGGCAATGAGAACGCTGGAAGTAAATTCTGGATTTGAATCCAGCTGTAGCTTAAACTCCATAACATGTTTGTTCTTATTATCATGTCCTGTAGTACCA
>JAEXSY010000303.1 GCA_023440105.1 Bacillota bacterium | reverse complement strand
CATATAACTTATAGGTGAAAAATATAAAAGTCCATGCAAAATTCAGTACCAGCTGAATTAGATAAAAGGTTAAGGCACTTCTGCCCTCTTCCTTTGAAGAGCTATTGTTTAGGACTAGATAAGAGGCTATTCCCATAAAAATATATAAGATTGTCCAGACTACTGGAAAAACCCAGGCAGGAGGAAAAAAAAATGGTCTTTCAAAGGATGTGTATACTTCCATACTTTGTGAATTTAGTCTTCCTGCAATAAAACCTACGGTGAGAGGAAGCAGCACTGCAATGATAAAATTACCTAAATTAAGATTATTTTTTATTTTTATTTTATCCATTATTAACACCCCTTAATTCTTATACACTATATATATTCATTTCTTTACCTCTCTATTATATTTTCAAAAGTAAAAATAAAAAGGCATCTCAACGACGCCTTAATCTTCTTCTATGAATTTTTCATAACAACGCTTTCTACCACATTAGCAGCATGCTCTACGGCATCACAGCTTTTTTCAAACCTTTCAAAGGTTTCGGTCCAGGTCATTAGCTCTACAGGATCCTTTGAATTTAAATAAAGGTTTCTTATCCCATTAGTATAAAGCTTATCTCCTTCTTCTTCTAAATCATTTATTTCAATAATCAGTTGATGAAGAACTGTGGACTTCTTATAGTTAGGGAACTCTATCATCATCCTCTTAAGAGCATCACAACACCTTATAAGAAGAGAAGAAAACTCTCTAGCCTCTGGTCTTACAGAACTTATACAGAACATGTACATTTTTATCAAGACATCCTCTATGCTATCAGTAACGTTATCTATCTCTGTAAGAAGCTGTATTATGTCTTCTCTTTCAATTGGTGTTATGAATTCCTTAGCAAGCTTATTCATAATTTCATGCTTTCTAAGGTCGGCTCTATGCTCAATATCGTGCATCTCTTTTATTTTACCGTCAATTAGCTCAGGATTAAAATCACTTATTATATCATTTAACATATCTGCTGCATCTATAGAGTAATTTACTAATTCAACAAACGCTTCAAAATAACTATTGCTCTTTTTACCAGCCATTTTCTTACCCCTTCTTTTTAAATAGATTTAATTAGAATATCCACATGAATAAATGTGCCATCAAATAGCCTATAAGTCCACAACCAGGAAAAGTCAGAATCCAAGTCAATACCATCTCCTTAACTATCCCCCAGTTTACTGCACTAATTCTCTTTGCTGCAGCCACCCCCATTATCGAGGTGTTCTTGGTATGGGTTGTACTTACAGGAATTCCTGTAACAGAAGCTATCAACAAACAACCTGCTGCTGCTATATCTGCTGAAAATCCCTGATACTTCTCAAGACTAACCATATCCATTCCCACAGCCTTAATAATCTTATATCCACCTATAGAGGTTCCTATTCCCATAACCACAGAGCACAGAACCATGAGCCAGATAGGTATTACGAAGTTTTGAACATTGCCTTGTCCTTGAGCTAAAAACATCCCTAGCATAAATACTCCCATGAATTTCTGTCCATCCTGTGCACCATGCATAAAAGCCATAGCTGCGGCTCCTGTAACCTGTGCCCCCTGGAAAAAACCATGAGTTTTTCTTCTGTCTATACTTCTAAATATCAATCCAACCAGCTTAACAACTGCCCATCCCATAACAAAGCCTAATACTGTTGATAATGCAAGTCCATACACTACATTTATCCATTCACTGCCATTAATCCCTGCTAACCCACCTTGAAGAGCAATTGCAGCTCCAGATAAGCCTGCTATAAGCGCATGGCTCTCACTGGTAGGAATGCCAAAATACCATGCTGCTGTAGCCCATAAAACGATGGCGAATAATGCAGCACATAAAGCTATCAATGCCTTCTGTGAGTCACCACCGAAGTCCACCATTTTATAAATAGTCTGAACGACAGTAGCATTTACAAGAGTCATTACAAAAACACCTAAAAAGTTGAATATAGCTGCCATTATGATAGCAGCTCTTGGTGTCATAGATCTAGTGGATACACAAGTTGCTATGGCATTGGGAGCATCAGTCCAACCATTTACTAATATTACACCTAGGGTTAATATAGTTGTAATAATCAAAGCAGGGTTTGAGACTAGCTGATTTAGAAATTCCGACAAACTTATAGTCATAAATAACTCCTTTCATCATAAACTAAAAATAACAAATTAAGCCATTATACCATCCTAAAATTCCCCATACCCAATTAAAGATATCATGAAATTATTAACACTTGCAATATTTTTTTGAAAATAGGTATATCATATAATATTTACTTTCTTATAAGTATTTTGAATTTTTTAAACATGAGTCCTATATTCAAAATTACTTAATGAACGATTTTAAATTTAGAATTTAATACACTACAGGATAGCTTTTCAGAACCACTACCTCTCCTTGTATTTGATAATCTCCCAAAGAAGCAGGTATTAAATAGCTATCTCCCTTAGATAAGGCCTCCATATAATTCTGTCCTTTAATAATCCCATTACCCTCTACAGCAGTAATGATTTCAAAGTAATCCTCATTGCTTGTACCAACATAATTATCAATAATGAACTTTTCAATAACAAAATAATCACTTCTGCACAATTCTCCCTGTGAATACCCTTCAAATTGTGTTAAAGGTTTATCGCTTAGATTAACAGCTTCAAGATTAAGCTGTGATACATCCAAAGCCTTGTCTATGTGAATTTCTCTAGGTCTACCATAATCATATACTCTATAAGTTATATCACTATTTTGCTGTATTTCTGCTATAATTACCCCTTCACAGATTGCATGTATCAAGCCGCATTTAATTAAAAAGCTATCCCCTATATTTACTGGATTAACATTCAGATAATCTTCCAGCTTTTCTTCTTTAGCAGCTTTTTTAAATTCCACCTTATTACAGGGTTTAGTACCTACTATTAAGCTTGCTCCTGGCTTCGCATCAATTACATACCAGGCTTCTGTTTTTCCTAAGCTTCCTTCATGCTTCTTTGCATATTCATCACCGGGATGAACCTGTACAGATAACTTTTCTTTAGAATTAATCAGCTTAACAAGCAGTGGAAATCTATTATTATCTATTTTTTTCCCCAGAAGCTTGTCTCCTAGCTCTTCAATTAGTATATCAAAGGATTTTCCTTTTAGCTCTCCATTAGCCACAATTCCAGTGCCATTTTCATGACATGCTATATCCCAGCTTTCGCCTATATTTCCTTCAGGAAGATTGTCCCTAAATTCCTGTAAATCACGACCTCCCCATATCTTCTCAAAGTATAAATTTTCAAACCTTATAGGATACA
>JAEXSY010000318.1 GCA_023440105.1 Bacillota bacterium | reverse complement strand
TTTATTCCTAAGAGCTCTATCATCTCCTGGGACCACTGTCTCTTTTCCACATCGAGAATCAATGTTCCTGAGGCATCGGATACCTCTGTTGCAAATTCCCCGGTAAGCTTGTACCTTATATAATCCTTTGGAAGAAGTATATGCTCTATAGAGCTAAATCTCTCCGGCTCATTATTCTTCATCCATAAAAGCTTAGGCGCAGTAAACCCTGTGAGAGCTATATTTCCTGTATACTGAGACACCTTGTCCCTGCCTATTTCATTATTTAAATAATCACACTCTGCCTCAGTTCTCTGGTCGCACCAAAGGATTGCCGGTCTTATGGGCTCTCCTTTATCATCTAAAACTACAAGTCCATGCATCTGACCACTGAGACCTATAGCCTTTATCTCCTCCTTAGGTATTCTGGATTTTACAAGAACCTCCTTGAGGCCTTCTTCTGTAGCCTCCCACCATACCTTAGGGTCCTGCTCAGCCCATCCACTTCTAGGGTAGCTTACAGCAAAATCCTTTGAAGCTGATGCAATAACCTCCCCTATCTCACTTACAATTATTATCTTTACTGAAGATGTACCTAAATCAATTCCAATAGCCTTCATTGCCATCCTCCTTTAAAAAAATCTCCCCTGCTACTATTATCCATTCTAAATAAAGCTAATGTAGAGACAAAACACTGCCTCTACATTATTTGTCTTATTATTCATTGAAAATATATTGATTCAGCTTAGCTTCTAAGAGCTCCTGTCTTCCTGATTCATTCTTTATATTGCTGTGTTCTAGAGCATAGCCTTCAAGGCTTTCAAAATCAGCTTTTCCATCTACTATATCCTTGCCTATTCCTTCAGTATAGCTCTTATATCTCTCTGCTATGTTATCTTCAAACTCGCCTTCCTGAAGCATTCTATAAGCTATTCTAAGTCCCTGTGCTAAGGTATCCATACCAGCTATATAGCCAAGGAATAAGTCCTCGCTCTTAAAGGATGCCCTTCTAACCTTTGCATCAAAGTTTAATCCACCCTTGCCTATGCCGCCATTCTTAAGCACCTCATACATTAGCAGTGCAGCATCATAGATGTTTGTTGGGAATTGGTCTGTATCCCAACCCAGGTTAGGATCTCCCTGATTGATATCTAAGCTTCCTAAAACTCCATTTATTCTAGCCATAGCCACTTCATGCTGGAAGGTATGACCAGCTAGTGTTGCATGGTTTGCTTCAATATTCATCTTAAAATGCTTATCTAAGCCATAGCCTCTTAAGAAGGCCAATACTGTAGCTACATCATAATCATATTGATGCTTTGTTGGCTCCTGTGGCTTTGGCTCTATAAGGAACTGACCCCTAAAGCCAATCTTTTCTGCATAATCCACAGCCATTCTTAAGAATCTTGCAAAGTTATCCTGTTCCAGTTTCAGGTCTGTATTTAAAAGGGTTTCATACCCTTCTCTTCCTCCCCAGAATACATAATTCTCTCCACCTAAATCCTTGGTAACCTCAATAGCCTTCTTTACCTGTGCAGCAGCATAAGCAAAGACCTCTGCATTACAGGAGGTAGAAGCACCATGAACATATCTCGGATTATTAAAGGCATTGGCTGTTCCCCATAATAGTTTTTTGTTGTGAGATTTCATCAGCTCTTTACAATAGGCAACAATCTCGTCCAAATAACCATTAGTTTCCTTTAAATCCTTTCCTTCTGGAGCTATATCTCTATCATGAAAAGCAAAGTACTCAATACCTAATTTGTCCATAAATTCAAAGGCAGCTTCCATCTTAGCCTTAGCTATAACCATAGGATCAGTCTCATTATCCCAGGACTTTTCATAGGTCCCTGCACCAAACATATCAGCACCGTTAGCTGCTATAGTATGCCAGTAGGAC
Source organism: Bacillota bacterium (assembly GCA_023440105.1). Taxonomy (GTDB): domain Bacteria; phylum Bacillota; class Clostridia; order Clostridiales; family Clostridiaceae; genus JAEXZL01. Next base: position 6,637 of record JAEXSY010000318.1, on the reverse strand, counting down.
ATTGTAAATTTTAAGTGTTCCTTCATAGTCTTATCCCCAATTACTTCCTCAGGGTTATAATACTTAAAGGAAAACGGATTTTTAGATTTCTTTCCCTCAAATTTAATTACTGGTACACCTTGAAAATATTCAGTCATGTTAACCTCCTTATAACTGTTATTTTTTACCTATTACTTTTATTATACTAGACTGCTAAATTATTACAATAATGCAATAGAATTTAACATTACCTTAATAATTAACTACCATTTATTAACAAACTTATTTATTTTGCTTCTTGCTGACAACGTCAAATATAACCGCTGCTAGGAGAACTAGTCCCTTTACAACTCTTTGATAGTTTGCATCCACACCCATTATACTCATACCAAGGTTAATAACACCCATGAGAAGAGCTCCAACTATTACAAAGGGTACGGTACCTACACCACCATAAGCTGAGGCTCCACCGATGAAGCAGGAAGCAATGGCATCCAGCTCATAGTTTTGTCCATAGGTAGGCTGTGCCGAGGTCATTCTGGCTATGGTAAGCATCCCTGCCAAAGCGGCCAATAATCCCATGTTCGCATAGGCTATAAAATATACCTTTTCTGTATTGATTCCTGATAGCTTAGTGGCCTTTTCATTACCACCAACAGCATAGAAATATCTGCCTATTTTAGTTTTAGAGGTAATATAGCCATAAATCACCACAACAATAAGAACCCATATTAAGGAAGATGGAACTCCCTTATAAAGAGAAAGCTTATAGGAGATGTATAAAATAACTGCTGATACAATAGCTATTTTTGATATCATAGCCACTACGGATTCCGTCTCATATCCCTTCTTAAGCCTGCTTCTTCTTCCGTTTGCTTGAAGCACAGCTAAGATCACGCAGGTGATGACACCTAAGAGCATGCTGGTTATGTTAAAGCCATTACCATTAAAGAAGTCTGGCAGGTAAGGAGTAGCTCCTCCTCCAAAGGCCTTGATAAAGGTGGTGTTTGTTAAAGAGATTGTAAGACCATTTAAAACAACATTTGACAGTCCTCTAAAGACAAGCATTCCAGCCAGGGTAACTATAAAGGGCGGTACCTTTACAAAAGCAATCCAGAAGCCCTGCCAGGCACCGATTAGAACACCTATAATAAACATAAAGATTACTGCAATTACTATGTTCATATCATGATTTTCCATAAGCACAGCACCCACTGCTCCAACGAAGCACACCACTGAGCCTACAGACAAATCGATATTTCCTCCAGTTAGTATGCACAGTAGCATACCCGTTGCCAATACAAATACATAAGCATTTTGTGCTATTAAGTTGGTTATGTTTTGAGGCAGCAGTATTTTTCCTCCTGTCTGCCAGGTGAAAAACAACACAACTAAAGCGAGAACAATAACCATGGTATATTTCTTAAATGATTCTATTGATCTTCCCTTTTCCATATCTATTCTCCTTTACTTCCTTTAATGATACTAGCCATTATCTTTTCAGAGGTTGCCTCTTTACCCTGTAATTCTGATATGATTTTCCCCTCATTCATTACATAGACCCTATCACTCATTCCAAGTATCTCTGACATATCCGAGGATATTAATATCACTGACTTTCCAGAAGCAGCAAGATCATTTATTATACAATAAATCTCGTACTTTGCTCCTACATCAATTCCTCTTGTAGGCTCATCTAGAATAAGTATTTCTGGCTCAGCAAACATCCATTTAGACAGGAGAACCTTCTGCTGGTTTCCTCCGCTTAGGTTACCTACATTTTGTTCAACTGATGGTGCCTTGGTTCTAAACTTTTCTTTATATTCCACAGCAACCTGATACTCTTTATCCTTATCTATAACCCCTGCCTTCGATACCTTGTCCAGGTTTGCCAGAGTATTATTTATCTTTATGGGATTACTAAGAATAAGTCCATTTCCTTTTCTATCCTCTGTAACATAAGCAAGCTTATTTTTTATGGCGGCCCTCACACTATTTAGCTTAACCTCTTTACCATCAATAATTATAGTTCCTGATATTTTCGAGCCATAGCTTTTTCCGAAGATGCTCATAGCAAGCTCTGTTCTTCCAGAGCCCATGAGTCCAGCAATCCCTACAACCTCTCCTCTTTTTACCTTTAAAGAGGCATTATCTACTACCTTTTTATCTCCATAAAGAGGATGATAAACATTCCAGTCCTTTATCTCAAGGCGAACTTCCTTCACCACTGTATTCTCTCTTTTAGGAAATCTGTCGGAAATTTCCCTTCCTACCATCCCCTTAATAATTCTGTCCTCAGTGATTAGATCCTTAGACTTATCAAGGGTCTCTATTGTTTTACCATCTCTTATAACGGTAATTTTATCAGCTACATAGGATATCTCATTAAGCTTGTGAGATATTATAATACAGGTCATACCATTCTTTTTAAATTCCAAAAGCAGATCCAATAGGGCCATGGAATCTGATTCATTTAATGAGGCTGTTGGTTCATCGAGTATAAGAAGTCTAGCATTTTTCGCCAGAGCCTTTGCTATTTCTACCATCTGCTGCTTACCCACACCAATATCCTTTATGAGGGTTCTAGAAGATTCTTTAAGCCCAACTATCTTCAGGTGTTTATCAGCCTGACCAAAGGTTTCATTCCAGTCGATAGCATAGCCTTTACCTATCTCATTCCCTAAAAACATATTTTCACCAATGGTCATATGAGGCACCAGTGCTAGCTCCTGATGTATAATTACTATTCCCTTGTCTTCACTATCCTTAATTTTAGTAAATTTGCAGAGCTCCCCTTCGTATAGGATCTCACCTTCATAGCTGCCATAGGGGTATATTCCGCTTATTACATTCATTAAGGTTGATTTCCCAGCACCATTTTCTCCAACGAGAGCATGGATTTCTCCTTCGTGAACGGCTAAATTAACATTATCTAAAGCCTTAACACCAGGGAAGGTCTTAGTGATATTTTTCATTTCCAGCAATATCTTCTCCAAAGGAATCCTCCTCCTAATATAATTAAGGGGCACTTAAAAGCTATAGTGCCCCCTTCTAAATCTAAATCTGCCTTCGATTACTTTAACTGATCAGCATTGTAATAACCAGAATCCACCAAAAGCTCCTTGTAATTGTTGATATCAGCAAATACAGGCTCACAAAGATAGGATGGAACTACTAGCTTGCCATTATCATAGGTCTTAGTGTCGTTTACTTCAACTTCCTTATCGGAAAGATGAGCATCAATCATCTTTACTACTTGTCCTGCAAGAGTTCTGGTATCCTTAAATATTGACATGGATTGCTTGCCTTCTATCATTTTCTTAACATTAGCAATATCACAATCCTGACCAGTTATTACTGGCCATTCTCCATCGTAGGAGGATTCTAGAGCATTAATTGCTCCTAGAGCAGTAGAGTCATTAGAGCAGAGAACTACATCAAGCTTGGTGCCATCAGCATAGTAGGAAGCAAGAATACTTTCCATTCTGCTTTGAGCATTTTCTGTAGCCCAGTTAGCTGTTGCAACTTCATCAAATTTAACCTGCTTTGATTGAACTACAAGCTTTCCTGAATCTATATACTTTTTAAGAACATCCATTGCTCCACCGTAGAAGAATTTAGCATTATTGTCTCCTGGGTCACCAGTTAATATTTCCATATTAAAAGGACCAGCAGCATTGTCTAAGTCTAAAGCTTTAACTATATATTCACCCTGTTTAGTTCCAACCATATAGTTATCAAAGGTAGCATAATAGGAAACAGCATCAGTGTTCATTAAAAGCCTGTCATAAGCTATTACTGTTATATCCTTTTCCTTAGCTTGAGCTAGAGCAGTACCAAGAGAATCTCCCTCGATAGCAGAGATAACAAGAACGTTTACACCATTGGCAATCATGGTTTCTACCTGTGAAACCTGTGTGTTAATGTCATTACTAGCATACTGAAGATCTACATCATAACCAGCATCCTTCAGCTGCTTCTGCATATTTTCTCCATCTTGTACCCATCTCTGTAAGTCCTTTGTAGGCATAGACACACCAACTAAAGGCTTGTCTGACTTTCCGCCCTTATCTGGAGTATCAGAGGTTCCGTTGTTACAGCCAGTGAATACCGCTGCAGCCAAAGCAAAAGCCATAATACCACTAAATAACTTTTTATTCATTTTTTACCCTCCTAATAAATATTTAATATTAATGCAGCATTATATTGCCACCAGATATCGGTTACATATATAACATCGCAATTTACAAATATTTATAAATTTAATATTTTATTACTCATTTACAATTATATTCATAACTTAATTTTCAGTCAACCATTGAAATTGTTATCTAAATCTATGATATTCTTTGATTTTCGTAATTATGTTTTTTAAAAAATAATCTGTTACTTTTTTATTTAAGCCTAGGTCTTTTTAACTTTTATACAATTATCTGATATTTTTTCTTAAGTATTATACATAAAGAAAAGACCAGGCTCTACTGAGCCTGATCCTCTGCTTTTTTAAAGGTTATTATAGTTTTAAATAAATCTCCATCGATATTTATCTGAAAGCTTCCTCCCTGTATTTCTGTAAAGCTCTTGACTATAGCAAGACCTAAGCCACTTCCACTTTCATGCCTTGACTTATCACCCCTGACAAACCTCTCTATGATTTCCTCAGGGGTAAAGTTCATCTGGGTTTTAGAGATATTCTTAAATTCAATTATTACTTCATCATCTATTTCCTTTACATTAATATATACTCTGCTTCTTTCCATAGAGTATTTGCCTATGTTAGTAAATAGATTTTCAAAGATTCTGTAGGTCTTTCCACCATCTAGATTCACCGTGATTTCACTGCTATCATAGCTGTGAATTACCGATAACTCATTAGCTGTAAGAAGGTCGCTGCATTCTGCCTGTACCTGTTCAATCAAGGCAACGATATTAAGGTCCATAAGGTCTAGGCTTATATCTCCACTGTTAACCTTACTTACCTCAAAGAGATCCTCAATAAGGTTTGTTAATCTATTTGAATACTGATTAAGGTTATCTAGATACTCATGTCTGTCTTCCTCTGAAATTCCATCGTCCTGCAGCAGTACTATATAATTCTTAATACAGGTAAGAGGAGTCTTTAAATCATGAGAAACATTTGTAATGAGCTCTGTTTTCATATTCTGAGACTTGGTTTCTTCCTTAACAGCTCTCTCAAAGGAAGCTTTAATATTCTTAAATTCATCCTTTAAGCTGTTAAAGACCCCCACATCTTCGTTTATCTTATCATCAAAATTCCCCCTGCCAAGCTCTCTAGTTGCTCCTAGGAGCTTCTTATAATCCTTTTGGATTTTAAGGACCTTATCCTTTATATAAAAGAAGGAAGCAAAGGCATATATGATGGCAAGGATATATCCATAGGCCCAGAAGGTTATCATAAAGATAACAATCAAGGTGTTAATAAGCACATATTTCATAATTGTCTTACTAAGATTATCTGACATATCAATTTCTGCTATCTGATTGAATTTTTTCTTTATGTATCTTAGAAAGGAACCTATTAAGGTGTCTTCCTTTAGATATCTAAAGAAGCCATGGGCGAAGATGTATTTAATCTGGAATAATCCCAAGGAAATAATCAGTAGAGTTATCATCCATGCAGCAAAATTTATTATATTTAAGATTAAAGGAGGATTTTCTATATTATATCTTTCCAAAAATATAGAGAGAAAATCATTCAAAGTGTAGCCACACAAGGCCATAGTACCCAAGATAGCGAAGGTAATAGTAGTGGTAAGAATCGAAATATTGATTTCTGCCTTCCATTTTTTTATTAAAAGATATGGATTAACTTCCTCTACCACTTTTATTGGATAAAAGAGAAAGAATAAGCATAAGATACCACTGCATAATATTATTGCCATTATGGAAAAAGCATTGTAGTTGTCCCAGGAGTAAGCATAATAAGAAATACTTCCATCAGAAATTACTTTTTCAGGAATTATATAGTTTATCTCCAAATCCTTTGGAGTATTAACCTTCAGGTGACTTTCATTTATTGTAGCTCCATATATCTGGTATATCTTTTCTCCTGTATCGGTATATTCATAACCAAAGTCCATAACATTTCTAATTAATTCTTCCGTGGTGTAATTTAAGTATTTTTCACTATTAAAATTTCCTTCATCAGTTAAATATCCATCCTTATCATATATTAAAGAAGAGTACAGCTTATATTTACTTTTGTCATCCTTATCACTAATTCTATCTAAATTATTTGATAAAATCTGCCCAGTTTTTGTACTTTTTATTGTATATACAAAGTCTCCATCATTCATCAGATTATACTTTACTGAATCAAGATAGCTATTTATATATTCAGATATTTGTTCTTTTACATCTTCTGAAACTTCATCTGTAAAGGAGAAAGCCTGAAAATCTGGGTCAAGCTCCTTTGCTGTTGCTAAAGTAAAAAGTGGAAGATTTTCATTTAAATAATGAAATAATGGTCCATTATTTTCCGATATATCTTCCTTTGCATTGTCATAAAAGGACAGAACGGCTGTACTCATAAGGATAAGTAAAAGTGTTAATACAATAATAAATATATTTTTTGATTTTCTCATAGGATCACAGCACCTTTTCAATTTTATAGCCTATTCCCCAGACTACCTTGAGA
>JAEXSY010000237.1 GCA_023440105.1 Bacillota bacterium | reverse complement strand
TGGACCCTATCTTTTGGATTTACTGGATCCATCCATTCTTAATATATCTGCTGATTTACGCAAGATGGCTTTGATTATTATTTTGATTAAAGCTGGACTGTCACTGAACATTGGAGACTTAAAGAAGGTTGGTCGTCCGGCACTTTTAATGGCATTTCTTCCTGCAGTGTTTGAAATAACAGCTTATCTTTTATTTGCTCCATGGCTCCTTGGTATAACACATATGGAAGCTGCTCTTATGGGAGCAGTGATAGCTGCCGTTTCACCTGCTGTAGTTGTCCCTAAGATGGTTAATCTGATAGAAAGAAAATACGGAACAGATAAAAGTATTCCCCAGTTAATCCTTGCTGGAGCTTCCTTAGATGATGTGTTTGTAATTGTGTTATTTTCCACCTTCCTCAGTATGTTACAGGGGGATTCGGCATCGATTATAGATTTTGTGAATATACCAATTTCTATCCTTTTGGGGATTACTCTCGGAGCGTTTACAGCTCTGCTATTGGCGTGGTTCTTTGAAACAAGTTATGCCCGTAAACATTATGTGCGCAATAGCACAAAGGTAATTATTCTCTTAGGAGCGTCCTTTCTGCTTATTGCAGTAGAATCCTGGCTAGAAGGAATCATAGCTATTTCTGGTTTACTTGCTGTCATGAGTATGGCCTCAGTTCTGAAAATGAAGAGTACAGAGCTTGTATCTAAACGGCTATCAGAAAAATTCGGAAAGCTTTGGCTTGCTGCGGAGGTGGTTTTGTTTGTCCTTGTTGGTGCAGCGGTGGATATTAGATACACCATGAGTGCTGGAATAGCTGCAGTTTTTATGATATTTATTGCCTTGTGCTTCAGGTCAATAGGTGTTATCTCTTGCTTAATAGGCACCTCCTTGAATATGAAAGAGCGCCTATTTTGCATAATAGCCTATCTGCCTAAGGCCACGGTACAGGCTGCAATTGGCTCTGTTCCTCTTTCCTTTGGATTGCCCTGTGGTAAATTAGTACTTTCTGTGGCGGTTTTAGCAATCATTATTACGGCACCTCTCGGAGCCCTTGGCATAGATATTAGCTATAAAAAATTACTTAAAAAATATGTTCCTTAGCTATTTACCCTTCTTCCTCTTATAGAAGTAATAATACAGACACTGAACTATAAATAGAAGGCTCAGCATTCCGAAAATAGGATATAAAATTGATATAAGGTTTGTAAAGCCCAGCTGAGAGATGGGGAGAGCTATGGCTAGGACTATAAAAATGCAGCTGCGAAAGGGAAGCTTAATTATGTTTTGAAGGCTCCTGCTTATACTGTATACATCAGAAACCTCTGTGGAAAACATCTCAAGCCAGATTACAGTTAATAGAACAAGCTGTATAGGGGTGCCAAAGCGATCCGCAATGTATAGTAGTGGAATATCATAGCGATATATATGGGGTTGATTCAACATGAGCATTAGGTTGATAAAGGCACAGAGTATTATAAGTCCTATGGAGCCCAGGATAATCCCTAATATCACAGACCTCTTATTCTTCATTTCTCTGCTTAAGGGCACTAACACACCGGAGCAGGAAAGAATATTATAGCCTCCATAGAGGATACAGGATAGGAGCCAGCCTTCCTTAATTGGCTCTATAGACTTTAGATTTTCTATGGTTATTGCATCTCTATAAAATAGCATATATAGGGCAAGGAGTGTAACTATAGTTATGATAAGAGAAGGTACTATTATTGTATTTATTCCAATCAACACATCAGTGCCTTTCCACAGGGATATTACTGCCAGTATAACCATAAGGGTTGTTCCTATTATTTTTGGTATCCCAAAGTATTCATTTATTAAGGAACCACAGCCTGCCAGTATAATTGAAGCACTACTTAATATATATAAAGTGGTAATAAGGGCAGTCCCTTTACTTAGAACTGAAAGAAAAGGGTTGTCCTTATTTCCCTTTGTCACTAGAGCTATTACATCAGCATAGGAATTTAAATTATGCTCAATACTCAGCTTGCTGATAATTGAGCATAAAAAAATATAAAAGCAGCCAGTAAGGGCTATCCCAAAGAAGCTTTTATAGCCATAAGAAGTAAAAAATTGAGTTATCTCCTTACCAGAGGCAAGACCTGCTCCTACAATAGTACCTATAAATACTGCTGCTACCTGAAAGACCTTGGAGATTTCTTTATTCACCTTTTTATTTTCCTCCTGTTTATTTATATGTTAATAATATATCGGAGCATATTAGAAATTATGTTAGAAAGTATGAAATAAGCATATTTTGTAAGCTTATAGGAAACAATAGCTATGATATTTTCCTACGTTAGGAGTGTAGATTATGAAGAGGATTATTGTTTCGGTGATGCTGATGTTATTGATATTTACTGCTTTTGGATGCAATAGAGGTGGAGATAGAGAAGGTAGAAGGCTTAGGGGCACAGTAATAAATGCAGAAGAGGCCTTAAAGCTTTCAGAGGAATATCTATCATTTTTGGTAGGTGAGAATTATGAAGAAGCCTTAAAGCTATGCTCCGAGGATATTAAAGAAGGGGCACAGAAGGAAAGAGGAGATTTGAGACTTACAGGCTTTATGAGGGAGAATTATAATGAAGCTGGAAACAGTATTATGATAAATTATAAGCTCTCTCTAGTTAAAAAAGGAGAGCCTAGAGCAGATCTGGATGACTTATCTATAACCGTCTCCCTTGAAGAAGAAGACTATAAAATTACAAAGCTCAGTGCAAAGACAGAAAAAGAAGCTTATTTAGAAGGTAACGCCCTGAGACAGAGAAAAGAGGAAGAGGTACAGAGCAGCCCTATAATAAGGCTTCATAGACTTCCCAAAGAGATATACAGTAAGGAGAATAAGGCAGAATATACAAAGGTTACTGTGCCTAAGGATAGATTTTCAGCTGTTACCTTCGGCTATCAGGGGAATTCTTTAGCCATATCCTCAGAAAATGGAGCTTCATATATTGGGATAATAGCTATTGAGGATAGCCTTCAGACTTTAAGTTCCCTTGGTGGCAGTGGTAGTGGTGGAGGTAAAGGCGAGAAGGGACAGGAAGGAAACCAGGAAAAAGGTCTCACAGGAGAGGATATAAGCACTGAAAAGCCTATAGGGAAAGAAATTAGCTCAATTGATGTTATAGATAATTCTACCATCAATTATTTAGTGTTTTCTAAGGATGAAGAATATATCATGGCAGAATACGCCGTTAATGGAGTAACCTCTATTAAGGTTTATGAAGCGCAAACCGGAGAACCAATTCATAAGGAGCTAGAAGCCATATTTCCTATAGATAGCTATCAGCTCACCTTTAAGACCTTTACAGAAGAGGAGCTAACCTTTATGGTAGAAGACCTGATGGGTGATGGAAATCAGGAAGAAGGTATCTATGGCTTGAGCCTAGAGGATCATTCCATAAAGAAGCATGAATAATTGCCTTTAGAGCAATTATCCTATAGAATTATAATGAGACTTATGAGGAAAGGATAATTGTTATGGAAAAAATGTGGGGAGATAAAAGATATCACAGTCTTAACTATTTCCTTAGAGAAAAATTTGGAGAAAAGATATTCAAAGTATCCCTGGATGGCGGCTTTAGCTGTCCCAATAGAGATGGTACCATAAGTCACGGAGGCTGCATTTTTTGCAGTGAACGAGGCTCAGGAGATTTTGCTGGCTCCAGGGATTTTTCTATAGATAAGCAGTTTAGTGATATAAAGCTAATGATGAATAAGAAATGGAAGCAGGGAAAATACATAGCTTACTTTCAAGCTTATACCAATACCTATGCTCCTGTAGAGGTTCTGAGAGAAAAATATCAGGAGGCAATAAGCCAGGAAGGGGTTGTGGGCCTTGCCATAGCTACAAGACCTGATTGCCTGGGAGAAGAGGTATTAGAGCTTTTGGAGGAAATGAGTAAAAAGCTCTATATATGGGTGGAGCTAGGCTTACAAACTGCAAAGGATAGTACTGCGAAGCTTATCAACAGAGGCTATAATAGAGAGGTTTTTGAAGAGGCTGTTAAGAATCTTAGATTAAGAGGTATTGATGTTGTTGTCCATACAATCTTTGGTCTGCCAGAGGAAAGCTCTGAAGACATGCTTGAAACTGTAAAGTACATAAGCAAGCTTCCTATTCAAGGAGTTAAATTTCACCTTCTTCACCTTATGGAGGGAACTCCAATAGTCAAGCTATATGAGCAGGGCAGACTAAAGTTTATGTCACAGGAGGAATATATTGAGCTGATATGCAAAAGCATCACCTTGCTACCTGAGGATATAGTAGTGCACAGATTGACCGGGGATGCTCCTAGGGAGCTTCTTATAGGTCCTATGTGGAGCTTAAAGAAGTGGGAGATATTAAATGCCATTGATAATACTCTTAAAGATAATAATTGGTATCAGTCTTTGTATTATCATACAAATAACCGTTTTTAACTTTGGAACTAATACGTATGGAATAAAGATTGTAAAACGGTTACAATTATAGTGTAATAATATTTAAGGAGGATACATCAATGGCAAGTTTATCATTAGAACGTATTTACAAGGTTTATCCCGGAAATGTTACCGCTGTAAAGGACTTTAATTTAGATATAGCAGATAAAGAGTTCATAGTTTTCGTAGGACCCTCTGGTTGTGGTAAGTCTACAACCCTTAGAATGATTGCAGGCTTAGAGGAAATAACAGAAGGAGAATTAAAGATAGGAGATAAGGTAGTTAATGATGTGGCACCTAAGGACAGAGATATAGCCATGGTATTCCAGAATTATGCCTTATATCCTCATATGAGTGTTTATGACAACATGGCTTTTGGACTTAAGCTCAGAAAGGTACCCAAGGCAGAAATAGATAAAAAGGTAAAGGAAGCTGCGAAGATACTTGATATAGAGCATCTTTTAGATAGAAAGCCTAAGGCTCTATCTGGTGGACAGAGACAGAGAGTTGCGATGGGACGTGCTATCGTAAGAAATCCTAAGGTATTCCTTATGGACGAGCCTCTCTCAAACCTTGATGCAAAGCTGAGAGTACAGATGAGAACTGAGATTGCGAAGCTTCATCAAAGACTTCAAACTACATTTATATATGTAACCCATGACCAGACAGAGGCCATGACCTTAGGTACTAGAATAGTAGTTATGAAGGATGGTCTAGTGCAGCAGGTAGATTCTCCTCAGGAAATCTACGAAAATCCAGTAAATCTCTTTGTAGCAGGCTTTATAGGAAGTCCACAGATGAACTTTATTGACTCCAAGCTTGTAGAAAAAGAAGGCAAGCTTTATGCTACCTTTGGAAGCGATACAGTTGAAGTTCCAGCAGATAAGGCTGCAATTTTAAAGAATAAGGGATATGCAGGAAAAGAAGTTATCCTGGGAATTAGACCTGAGCATTTAACTACTAAGGCTGATTATATAAATGCAAATCCTGATGCAGTTATTGAAGCTAATGTAGAAGTTACCGAGCTTATGGGAGCTGAAAGCTACATTTATCTATCCAAGGGTAAGGCTAACATAACTGCTAGAGTTAATGGAAGCACTTCCTTAAAGGCTGGAGACTTAGCTCAAATTGCTCTTTACACTGATAAAATTCACGTGTTTGACAGAGAAAGCGAGCTCACAATAATTTAATATATGAGGTGGTTAGATGTACATGTTTCAAAGCTATCTTGAGGAGCTTTCAAGGGAAAGTGGTATAAAGTTTAAGCTTTCCTTTCTGGAGGGAAAAGAAATATTTAGCTCCTTAAAAGGGGTTAAGAAGTCCTCCTGTATTAGCAAAGAGATAGCCTTAGGTAGAGAAAGAGGCCTATTGACTCTTGAAAAAGAAAATGAAAACTGTGCATCGGTGCTTGGCTTTTCAATAAATCAAAAGTATATTGATCTCCGCTATTATAGGGAGCAGATGATAATGGATATTTTAGAAGGGAAAGGGGCTGCTTTTGAAGCTATTAGCAGTACCCTCCCTTTCTTGCTTAGAAAAACAACATTATTTTTAATAAGCACTGATGGAAATAATTATGATGTCCTCGCTACCTTGAAGGAGCTCTATGAGGAATCAAAGGCGGTAGCTATAGTTTATGATCAAAATATTCTCCTTTTTGGAGAATTTCCTTCACCTTATGACCATGCTAGGGGTATAGTTGAGGCTATTAATTCAGAGCTGTTTTTAAAGGCGTATATCGCTTATGAGGTCATACCTGAAGGAAGCTTTGCTGTTAAGACAGCTTTTGAGAAGGCTAAAGAGGCTATTGCTATTGGAAAAAACTATTCCTTCAGAAATATGATATTTACTAGTGAGGAATTGCTTTTTGAAAAGGCAGTGCAGAGTATAGACGCTAAGGTTAAAAAAGAAATAACAGAGGGCATGGAAGAAAAATTTTCTGAGATGGATCCTGATATGTTAAATACCATTGAGGAATTTATAGCTAGCGGATTGAATATAAGCGAAGCAGCTAAAAGATTATTTGTCCATAGGAATACACTTATTTATAGATTGGAAAAACTGGCTAAGGACACAGGCTATGATGTTAGAAACTTTAAAGAAGCCGTTGTATTTTATGTAGCCTTTCTTTTATGGAAGGAAAATAGAAAATAGTAGAAAATCAAGCTATATTTTTCTTAAGAATATATGCGATGTATTGACATAATAAGGTTAAATTAATTATTATGTAATAGGAATCAATAAGCATCCTGCTGTATTTCAGGATGCTTATATAAATTATATACGGAGGATAGTATGGACTCTAATAAGAAGTTACATAAGGATAATTTTTTATATACGGCATTTAAGGGACTTATTGTTGGTGCTTCAATGCTTGTTCCCGGGGTTAGTGGTGGCTCCATGGCCATGATACTGGGGATATATGATAAGCTGGTAAGAGCAGTAAGCTCATTCTTTAAAGATATTTTAGGTAATATTATTTTCCTTGGAACCTTTGTCTTAGGAGCAGGAATCGGTATGATCCTGTTTGCAAATCCTTTAGGAAAGCTCACAGAAAACTATAATATGATAATGATGTATTTCTTCATGGGAGCAGTAGCAGGAGGAATACCTCTGATTTATAAGAGTGCAAAGGTAAAAAAGGTTACTCCGGAAGGGATATTTTATATATTCTTAGGTGCACTGATTACATTGTTAGTTAACTTTATTCCAGAAGGGATATTTGATTTTGCTGGAGGCTTAACCCTAGGAAGTCTTGGGATGCTAGCCTTAGGAGGAATAGTGATAGCAATAGCCTTAATACTTCCAGGAATAAGCGTGTCCTACATGCTGTTAGTTTTAGGGATGTATACAGAAACAATGAACGCTATAAAAAGCTTATATTTCCCATATCTGATACCCTTAGGGCTGGGAGTGCTTTTAGGAGTTGCTTTAACCACAAGTATATTGGAAACAACCATGAACAAATACCCTGAAAAGACCTATTTAATAATCTTAGGCTTCATCATAGGTTCAGTGGTTATGGTATTTCCAGGGTTACCAGCAGGATTAGAGCTTCTAATCTGCCCAATAATGTTCCTTCTAGGCTTCATAATAATAAAGAAAATAAGAAGTTTCCAGGCATAGATTTTATAATCTATGCTTTTTTATATGAAAAAGCCGAGATAAATAATATTATCTCGGTCTTTTGTATTATTGAGGCTTTACATTCTTATAGGAAATCCAGCCACGCTTAGAAC
>JAEXSY010000229.1 GCA_023440105.1 Bacillota bacterium | reverse complement strand
GTTATGGAATGGCACCTATACAGACCATGGGAGAGAATACCTTTGAAGAAATATTTAGATTAGCAGACAAGAACATGTATCATAATAAAAATCTGAAAAAGAATAGGATGTACCTAATAAATTAACGATAAAAGAAGCTCTTTAATTAAATTATGAGAGCTTCTTTTATTATGGATTAATTATATACATTTGAGGGTAATTGGGCAGAGAATTATTCTCCATTAATAGTTATGTTAAAGCTTGGAGATACAATATGCCACCAGGTATTTCCAGTGTTCAAAGGTATTTTTTTACCGGAATTATCAAATAGCTCAGTGCCACCTTTTTCATTCTTTTTCCATGTAATTTTTTCGTAATATCCAGAAGATATTAAGAAACCTTCTCCTTCTCCAGTAAGCCTAATATTGAGTCTGCCATCACCACGGGTTTCAATATCTGTTATTTGAATGACTATATTCTTTGCACTAATGAAATTTCCTGTCTCTCTGTCGGTACTTTCTGTAGAATTCATAGATTTATGATAAGTGCCATCTTTATAGGTATAAGCGGTTGTATAATTGTTATTAGCCTTGATTATTACATCCTGAGCAGTGGCGTGAGTATTATCATTCCAATAGCTGTCCTGGAAGCTTAATAAGGATTCAGGTGCTTTAATATAGCCAAGATCCTTTATAAGAGCTCTGAGCTTTTCTGCAGAGGTATATAAATTGTGAGGTGCTTTTCTTGAAGAATCCCTCCAAAAATGACTTCCATATCTAAATTCATTAAGACTTAGTCCTATTCCAGTACTGATGGATTCTAAGGCATCGGCACTTCCTCCACAGTGAGCAAATGGAAGTCCATATTCCACGGATAAATCTAAGAAATACGGACGGGCACTTCTTATAGGACCTATAATATCAGGACTTTTAGAATGAAATAGTGCTATAAATCTAGGAATACCGCCTTCTGCCATAGTTTCAAAAACTATATCTGCCTCCGTAAGACCTGATTGAGGTCTGGCGAGATTAGAATTTTCAATAACAGCCATAAAAGGTATCATTTCTTCCTCTGTTAAAGGCTCGCCTGTATAAGGGGAGGTAGGTATCGCTACCACTTCCTCAGTTACTGGTTCAGGAGTCTCTATCACAGGATTTTCTTTCTCTTTCTTCTCATCGTTTTTTTCTGAAGTAAATAAGCTGCAGCCTGTAGCAGACATAAGAAAAATTAACAACAAGCTGGGAATAAAAAGTAGTTTAAAAAAGTTTTTTCTGTGGAATATCTTTCTTTTCATAGTAGTTATCACTCCTTAAATAGATTGTATAATATAAATTTCAATATTACCAATAATTTCATACCAAGCAATAAAAGTATTATGGAAGCAAATACCGTATAGTAGAAAAAAGATAATAATGGAAGGGTTATTAATATATTTACGTAGAAATCTAAAATAATAGTACTTTTGATAATTGATTAACAATTTATAGGGGTGTATAATAAAAAAAGCACAATATATTGTGTTGGGAGGACTGATTATGTTATATGTTTTAAAGCGGGATGGTCGAGAAAGTTCATTTAATTCTACTAAAATAACCTCTGCCATAAGGCGTGCTGCTGAAGAAATAGGGGAGGCTTTAAAGGAAAGTGAGCTAGTAGATCTTACTCAGAGAGTTGTAAAAACCATTGAAGCAAAAGATGAAGAAAATGTAACAGTAGAAGAAATTCAAGATATAGTTGAAGAAGTACTGAGGGAAAAGGGCTATAAGGGGATAGCTGCTGCATATTATGCTTATAGAAGTGAAAGAACTAAGGTTAGAGAGATAAAATCAGATTTGATGAGAGCTATTAAAAAGATAGGGGTAGAAACCGATAGAGATAATGCTAATGTTGGTAATAACTTTAGCTCAAAGCTCCTCAGAATAGCTAGTGAATCTAATAAGTGGCACAATCTTGCTGAGATGCCTAAGGAACTGGCAAAAGCTCATGAAAATGGTGATATATACTACCATGATCTAGATAGCTATAATCTCACCACTAATTGTCTTCATATTCCTACGGGAGAGGTGCTGAGTAAAGGTTTTAACACTGGTTATGGTACAATAAATAAGCCAAAGAGGATAGAAACTGCGGCTGAGCTATCCTGTATTTTGCTTCAATCCACTCAAAATGATATGTTTGGTGGACAGTCTCATCCGGATTTTGATAACGATTTGAGTGAATTTGTTGATTACACCAGGCAGGCAATAAGAGAGGAGCTTATTAGCTATGGATTCAAGGACAATGAGCTGGAAGCTCTTGTAGAGGAAAGGGTCAAAAAAGCTGTGGGACAAGCTATGCAGGGAATAGTTTATAATTTAAATACCATGCATTCAAGAGCAGGGTCACAGGTACCCTTCAGCTCAGTAAATATAGGCATACCAAACTCTCCTGATGCAGCATTGGTTTGTGAGCTTTTCTTAGAGGAGTATGACAAAGGACTTGGTAGAGGGGAGCAGCCTATTTTTCCCAATATTATCTTTAGAGTTAAGGCCGGAGTAAATCGTGAGCCATCAGATCCATATTATTATCTATTTGAACTTGCCTGTAAGGTTGCAGCAAGACGTATGAACCCTACATTTATGAATATAGATGCAGATTTTAATAAAGCTTATTATGATAAAGGGTATATTCCAGCTACCATGGGCTGCAGAACCTATGTGATGTCTAACATCAATGGGGAGCCTGGAACTAAAGGAAGAGGTAATATTGCCCCTACTACTATTAATCTTCCACGGCTGGGAATACTCGCAAAAGGCAGTGAAAAGAAATTCTTTATGCTTCTTGAAGATAGACTAGAATTGGCTAAGAGAGCCCTCCTTCATCGATATGAGGTTTTAAAAAAGCTTAGAGTTAAAGACTTACCCTTTGTAGCAGGACAGGGGCTTATGAAGGGCTCAGAAGGCTTAGGCTTAGAGGATTCCATTGAACCAATATTAAAGCAGGGTACCTGGGGTATAGGCTTTATTGGTCTTGCAGAAACTCTTACAGCTCTTACTGGCTATCATCATGGAGAGTCAGAGACTGCGAGAAGCCTTGGTATAAAGATTATATCTTTTATAAGAGCTTATACTGATAGAATAACACAGGAAACCAGGCTTAACTGGAGTACCTATGCCACTCCGGCAGAAGGCTTAAGTGGGAGGTTTATTCTTCAGGATAAAAGAATATTTGGAGAAATTAAAGGGGTAACGGATAAGGATTATTATACAAACTCTTATCATGTCCCAGTGAACTTTCCCATATCTATAAAGGACAAAATACATATAGAAGCCCCCTATCATAAGCTATGTAATGCTGGACATATAAGCTACGTAGAGGTGGATGATATACCTGATGGGGAGACAATTAAAGATATAATAAGCTATGCATATAAAAATACCAATATAAGCTACATTGGGATAAATTTCCATATAAGATATTGTAAAGAGTGTGGTAGCTACCTCCATACAGGAGAGAAGAAATGCCCAAAGTGTAATAGCTACAACATCCAGGGAATTTCAAGGGTTACAGGATATTTAAGCCTTGACGAAAGGTTTGGACCAGGTAAGACGGCAGAGAGAGCTGATAGAGTATCCCATATGGGTAAAAGTATCCATTGCTATCAATAAAATACCAATAAAGACTATGGTTTTTGTCATAGTCTTTATTATTTTTATGTAATAGGTTAAAATTAACTTAATAGCATTATGTTGTTAGAGAAAATAGAAGGAGAAATGAGGAATAGTATATGGCAGTATTCTTTAGAGAAAACGTCGGCAATAGCATGGATGTATTTCATAGCCTATATATACTTGCCAATGAAGAGAACTATACAAAAACAATAATCAATGATAATAAAGCTGTTAGTTCAGCAGTTCTTAAGTTTATAAATTATGCTAAGGATAACTGTTCTAAAGATTTAGAGGATATTCGATTCTTTTTCAAGGAGTATTTTCATAAGAGACAGAGCTTCACTTTATATTACCTACTGGTAGATAGGGTGCTCCATGAAGAAGTGAAGAGTATTGAAGATGTACTAGATAGAATATCAGGCTATGATAAAGAGCTTTTGGCTGTAATAGGAGAAAAGCTTGTTGAGTACATAAAAAGAGATACAAGTGGTGTAGACTTAGATAATGTAGCTATGGAAAAGGATAGTCTTATTTCTCTTTTAGAGGATTACAATCTGCCTTCTGAAGCAAAATGGAATATATATCTGATGCTCAGCAAGCCTTCTGTGTATGTTCAAAGGTTTATTGCTATAGTAAGAAATTATCTTCCTGTATATGAGAAGTGTTTCCATCGATTTTCAGATAAAAAAAATAAATTTAATGAAGCTGTTAGAAGAGATGTTGAAAAACAGGGAATAGACTTTATAAGGGGTATGGAGCTTTTTGAAGAATTGGAGGTATATGACAATATATACATAAGCACTATTGCTTTCTTTTATGGAAATGTTGTCTTTGACATAAAAGACAATAATTTATATATATATTTAGGAATAAAGTATAGAGAAGCACTAAATTCCTATAGAGGGAAAAATAGAAGGGACCATACTATAAATATCATGAAGGCTATGGGAGATGGCAGCAGGTATGAAATATTATCACTCCTTAATGAAAAGGATATGTATGGTCAGGAGCTGGCTGAGGCTATTAATCTTAGCACAGCTACTATATCTCATCATATGAATCTTCTTCATACTCTTGGAGTTGTAACTGTAGAAAAGATAGATAATAGAATGTATTATAAGCTGAGAAGAGAAGCTCTTAAAAGATTTATTAAGGATTTTAGTGGGGATTTTAATTTATAAAGCTGCCTTATTTGGCAGCTTTTATTATTAAGGGAAAGCTTTCCGATGGATCAAAGGGTGTGTTATTAAAGCCTCCATAGCAGCTTATGTTTGAAAAACCACTATCCTCTAGGAGTTTAATAAGATTAGTACTCCTAAGAGCTAGTAATGGTATGCTGTTTTTATAGCTCTCTGATTTATCGCCCTTATTTATTATTAGCTCCGTATCAAAGCTGACAGTGTTATCATCTATAAAGGAATAGTTTCTGTGAAAAATTACATTTTCTTCGGCACTAATAGAACCCTTAAGAGTTGGAAGGGTATTTATTTTTTTATCTAGAATTCTATCATAGTTAACGATTTGAAGTATTAGATCTCCTTTATCCTCTAATAGTGAGTGAAGCTTCCTAAGAAAATCAAGAATTTCTAATGTATTCTTTAAGTGCACAAGGGAATTTCCTATACAAAAGATCCTGTGGAATTTTTCGTGGATAAGGTTTTCTATTTCCGTCATGTTTCCTTCAAAAGCCTTTATATCTAAATTCCCTTCCTTTGACTTTTCTCTTAAACCTTTAATCATTTCGCTATCTAAGTCTAAAGCATAAAGATCATAGCCCTTTTTACTTAAGGCGATAGAGTAAGCTCCTCGACCGCAGGCTAAATCTAATATTTTATCCCCTTTTGATAAATCCTTCTCTATAAAATCTAATGTCATGGGTTGTAGGGGAAAGACAACATCATAAACTCTACTAAGCTCACTATAAAAACTCATATTTCCTCCTTAAATTTTATTTCTGAAATAATATATTTTAAGTATAGTATATACCAATTATTCATATAAAGCTTGTACTTTAAAAAGAATGTTAGATGATTATCTAATTGAACTTGACAAGCATCTAATTTTATAATAGTATTTGAAATAGATACTCATCTAATTACATTTTAAAGTAAGCATTATACAGCTAAGGCTGTAGAGCACATAGTTGAATCTATGACTCTTTTCACCCTGTGGTTTATTTAAGGATATTCTTAAAAATAACTGCAGTTTTTTTTTTGCTTTTTTACAGATTGAATTTTCATATAGCTCTAGAGTTTACATATCTTAAATACCTTTGGTACACTATATATAAAAAGTCACAATAATTTATATATAGAATTGGGCATGTAGGAGGAGTTAGATGGATAAAAATCAATTTGATTTGCTTGCTTTAGGAGAGATATTACTTAGGCTTTCTCCACCATTTAATGAGAGGCTAGTCCGTGGAGATATTCTGCAAAAGCAAGCAGGTGGTGCAGAATTTAATGTGGTTTCTGGAGTATCTCTTTTAGGTCTAAGAACTGGAATCATTTCAAGAATTCCGGCCAATGATATAGGAACCTTTGTAAAAAATCATATCCGCTTTTGTAATGTTAGTGATGACTATCTAATATATGATAAATCTATGGATTCACGCCTAGGTATCTATTTTTATGAAAATGGTGCTCATCCTAGGAAGCCGAGAATTGTTTATGATCGGTTAAATACATCAATGAATAAGATTTCTATTGAGGAGATTCCGGATTCTATTTATTCTTCAACCAGATGCTTTCATACCAGTGGAATTACATTGGCTCTCGGTGAACAGGTAAGAAAAACTTCAATTGAAATGATTAGACGCTTTAAAGAGAAGGGGGCTTTAATTTCCTTTGACGTAAACTTCAGAGGAAACTTATGGTCTGGGGATGAAGCTAGAGAATGCATAGAGAGCATACTCCCCTATGTGGATATATTCTTTTGCTCTGAGGATACAGCCAGGCTAACCTTCCATAAAAAAGGGGATGTGAGGAGTATGCTAAAAAGCTTTACTGAGGAATATCCAATTTCCGTAGTAGCTGCTACCCAGCGAATAGTCCATAGTCCCAAAATGCATACCTTTGGCTCCGTTATATTTAATTCTACTGAGGATAAGTATTATTACGAGGAACCATACAGAGATATTGATGTGGTAGATAGGATAGGCAGCGGAGATGCATATATCTCTGGTGTTTTATACGGCCTGCTAGCTCATGATTTTGATTGTAGAAAGGCTCTAGAATATGGTAATGCCACCGGTGCAGTAAAAAATACTATCCCTGGAGATTTACCTTCTTCTGATTTAAGAGAAATCGATACTATTATAAAGGAACATAGGTCAGGAGATCATGGATTAGAAATGGTCAGATGATAAGTCTTATGATATGAATAATTATAGATAAGCTCCTTCTGGGGCTTATTTCTTTATTTTATCCTATAAATAAAAGACAACAGCCTAAAAGCTGTGATAAAATTATAGATATATATGGAAAATACTATCATAAGGAGGGTTTTAATTTGCAGGGGATTAATCTAGAAAATATCGCTGTAATCTTAGTTATTATTTTTTTATTCTATTTAGCTATCAAGTTTATTAAAGGAATATTAAAGCTAATTATTTTAATCGTCCTCTTCTTTACCCTGGGACTGAGCTTGTATAATGTTTTTGTTGTTAAGAAGCCTATAAGCTATGAGGTAAATAGATATAAGGTGGACTTTGAATATTTTAGGGAAGCGTCAAAGCTAAGCAAGGAAGCTGGGAAAGCAATAAGCTCTATAAAAGAAGAGGGAGCATCAGAAGACAAACTTTTAATTTTAAAGAATGTTTATAAAGAGGCAGAGAGCCTGGAGCATAGCGAAGAAATAAGCTTTGTCCATAAAACCTACTTAAATAACCTTCAGAGGCTTATATCTGCAGCAGAGCTTTACCATAATTCTCAGGGATCGAAGGAGGCTCTACAGGAGCTTACAGATAATTATGATTCATTAACCTTAAGATTTAAGGATATTTTATTTCCTAAAGAATAGGAGGATAGATTATGAGAGTATATATTAGTGCTGATATTGAAGGTGTAGCAGGTATAGCTGCCTGGGAGGAAACCACAAAGGGTGGTAATGGCTACGAGACTTATGCCCTTCAGCTTACAAAGGAAGTGGAGGCAGCCTGCAGAGGAGCCATTGAAGCTGGAGCACAAG
>JAEXSY010000176.1 GCA_023440105.1 Bacillota bacterium | reverse complement strand
TTAATCTCAACACCGTTCTGATAGGTTACAAGATAGGACTTTGCCACATAGCCTGTCACTGGTTTTACATCCCAGGAGGTAGTTCCTTCATTCATTGTGTTATCTTCAATAACCTTTGTAGAAGGTTCTATGGTTTTAACCACCTCTGAGATAAGCTTATAGGTTTTTCCCTCCATAGCAGCTCCATTGCCATAAAAGTTAATTGTAAGATTTCTATTAGCAGTTATCGTTTGAATATAAACAGGGAAATCATAATTATTTTTAAATTGATAATCTATAGTTCCCCAGCTAACAGTAGCATCCATTCCTGCAGGCATGTAGCTTACTGTCATGGAGTGATTTCTCCTGGATACAGAGCGAAGATTTGCATTCATAGCAGCAGCATATAAGGTGCTAGAGGTCTGGCATATTCCTCCACCTATCCCCTGCTCTACCTTATTACCTACGTATACTCCTGCTTCCTTATAGCCTCTAGCGGCTGTTCTTTCACCTACCACCTGATTATAGCTAAAAACCTCTCCTGGCATAAGAACAGTTCCATTAATAGATCTGGCGGAAAGTTCAACATTATAAGCTCTTCCAGAAGCAGAGGAGCTATAATTAGTAGTATAGCTGGATATCTTTGTATCTATCTTATTTAAGGCTGCTGCAGTAATCTTTGCTTCTACTACCTCTCCAGAGCCTTCAAGGGTAATATTATCAGTAATCCCTTCGGAAAGCTTAGCCTTTATGGATTCTTTAATGGCATCTCCATTGACCGTATATCCCTTAATGTCATCAGTAACCTTTATACTACCCCCACTGATGGTAATGCTTGCATTTTTAGCTTCCTTATTAAGCTCATTGGCTATACCCTGTACAAAGGTATCTATTGCTTCTTCATTATAACTATATTTAAACTCTATTTTTTTATCAGAAGGATTTTTTATGAGGGAATACTTGCCGAATAGCTTTTGATCCTTACCGAAGCTATAGGCCTCGTCCACTATTTCCTCAAAATTATAATTAAAGCCTAAGCTTTCCATGGGAAGCTCATAGCTCTTACCTTCCATATTTATAGTTATTTTACCACTATTTACCTTGTCCGAAATATTGCTGTGTAGCTTACTTAATGCCTCTTCTTTAGTATCACCTGAAATATCTATACCTCCTACATAAACCCCAGGATAAATAATATTATTCCACTTCTTTACCTCAGAATAACTGTAAGCAGTATATGCAGATGCACCTAATATTAATGAAATCACAATGATGCCAGCAATTATGATTGGAGTCTTCTTTGCTTTTGCTTTTTTTCTCAGTTGTCTTTCTCCCATATCAATCCCCTCTTTCCGTTTAATTATACTATAGCTTTATAGTTAATAAAATGTAATTATCAAAAAAAATTCATGAATTATTTAAAACTAACCTATGTAATATATACGGTTCTACTTAGAAAATAGTTTCTATTTAAGAAAATTTATTTAATAATTTAGTAAAAATCTACGAAAATAATATATAATTAAGTAACGGAGGGGATTTTATGAATAATTATATTGATTATACGATAATACAGAAATATATGCAGGAGCTTTTGTCTATTCCTAGTCCTACAGGTAATACCTCAAAAGCTACCAAGTATATAACCGATATTCTCGCAGAACTGAAAGTTAACTATCACACTACCAATAAAGGAGCAGTAATTGCTATTTTAGAGGGAGAGGATAATACCATTGAGAGGAGCTTTTCTGCTCATATAGATACCCTTGGGGCAATGGTTAAGGGAATTAACGAAAGCGGTACTTTATCCATCGTTCCTATCGGCGGATATATGATGTCCTCTATAGATGGAGAGAACTGTATAATTGAAACCATGGAAGGAAACACCTATACAGGTACTTTTCAGAATATTAAGCCATCAGTGCATATTCATGGAAACGACGCTAGAGAACTTAAGAAAAGTCCAGAAAATATGGAAGTAATCTTAGACGAAAAGGTAAAGGATAGGAAATCTGTAGAAGCCCTAGGCATATCTGTAGGAGACTTCATTTTTCCAGATACACGAACAACTTTCACCAGTTCAGGTTTTATTAAGAGCAGATATTTAGACGATAAAGCAAGTGCCTCTATACTCCTTTATGTAATTAAGTATCTAAAAGAGAATAATATTAAGCTTCCATACAATACAAGCTTCTTCTTCAGCAATTACGAGGAAGTAGGCCATGGTGCTAGTGCCTCCCATTCTAAAAAGATAAAGGAATTCATATCTGTAGATATGGGAGCTCCGGGTAAAGGACAAAATTCTTCAGAGTATGCTGTATGCATTTGTGCCAAGGATTCCTCTGGTCCTTATGATTTAGAGCTAAGAAAGAAGCTGACAACCCTATGCCGTGATAAGAATATAGACTATAGGATAGATATTTATCCTTATTATGGCTCAGATGCTTCTGCTGCTCTTTCTGCTGGCTGGGACTTCAAGGCAGCCTTAATAGGTCCGGGAGTTTTCGCATCCCATGCTTATGAGAGAACACATAAGGATGCTGTAATTGCCACAGCGGAGCTCATTATAGCCTACTCCATGGAAGCTATGTAAGAAAATAAAGAAGTGCAGCAGATAACTAACTCACGTAGTCTGAAGCACTTCTTTATTATTAATTATTATTAGTTATTTTTCATTATACTTCTGTTACTATCTCAATTACTGTTCTATCGTTTGAAAAATCTCCTTTGGTATCAAAAGCCTCTACTCCTAAGGTTACAACCTCTCCTGGGGATATATTTCTGTCTCTTTTACTCAATACATAAGTGGTTCTATCCTTATTTAAGGTAGCCACATAGTTTCCATTTAGGAATATATTATATCCTGCAATGTCCGAATCTGTATTAGGATCCCAGGTAAGATATAGATTATTCTCATCTTCGAAAACTCTAAAGCCAGTGACATTCCTAGGTGGTGTCAGCACATCGATATTATCAGGTCCCCAGTTTAAATCCGTAGGGGAGCTTACACCATTTACCCTTCCTTCATCGCTGAACTGCCAGATAGTCCAGCTGGTCCATCCTCCCTGGTCTACAGGATATGGAGGATTTCCAGGAATCCTTGTATACATAGCTATCCACAATGGCATATCGCTTAAAGGGAAGCCTACTCCAGGCACGTAAAAATTGTCATAAAGGTCAATAAAGAAGGCTCCCGTATATAGCATCAGCCTCCTTCGTGTTACCTCTTCGAACCGTTCTCTAAATGCTTCTATCCAGTTAATAAGCTGTGTTGTAGTTAATGACCTGTCTAAGGGTTCCTCCACATCAAGTACAGGTAATAAATCTCCAAAATCACCTTCTCCAAAGCCCTGCTGAAGAGCATATATAAAATCATCAGCCTGTGCCCTTGCAGCTGGAAGGCTAGTAGTTGGAAGGGCATAATGATAGGCACCTACTGGAATTCCATAATCTCTACTGGAACCGGCAAATTCAATAAATCTTCTATCTAATCTAAAGCTTCCGCTTCCTGACCCTGAAGCTCTTAAGTACAAAAAGTCCACATTTCTAGCTAAGGTGGGGAAATTAACATTTTGACTGTACTCATTGATATCTATACCAAATAAGCTATTTGGATTTCTATTTTGCATTTTTCCTCCAAAAAAAATTCTTCCATTATTATCATATTATCCTTTCATTATATTGTTACTACTTTATAATGAAAGCTACTTAAATAATGGAAGCTGTACATAAAAGGTAATGAGATCATTATGATCGCAGTTTGCCCAAACCCTTCCTCCGTGAAGCTCTACGATATTTTTTGTTATGGCAAGACCCAATCCACTGCCGGATACAGTGCTGCTTCTAGCTTCATCTCCTCTGTAGAATCTATCAAAGATCTTCTTTATATTTTCTCTTTCAATCCTATCCCCCTTATTATTTATAGAAAAAATCATAACCTCTGAAAAGGCCTCAAGGCTTATTGAAACAGTCCCTGGCTTATAGCTGTATTTAATAGAATTGCTGAAAAGATTCTCGAATACTCTGAGAAGCTTATTGGCATCGGCATTTATATAAACCTTCTCTTCTGGAAGATTATCTTCAAGGATAAGCTCATTTTCTTCAAAGTCCGTTCTAACCTCTTCAATTAGCTGCTCTAAAAATTCAATAATATTAATCCTCTGAAAGGTTAAGCTCACACCGTCGTTAGTTAGCTTTGTATATTCAAAAAGATCATCAATTAAAAGCTTCAGTCTTTCTGATTTTGTGTAGGCTATATTTAAATACTCCTGAAGCTCCTCAGGACTATTATATCTATGGTCCTTTGCAAGTCCAATATAGCCTATAACAGAAGTTAAAGGGGTTCTTAGGTCATGAGATACATTGGTCACCAGCTCATTTTTTGTTTTTTCTGCCTTTCTTTCACTTTGCATCTTTGTTTCGATTTCCTGTGCCATATAATTGATATTATTGGCTAGATTACTGAGCTCATCTTCTCCCTTTATGGGTATTCTATAGCTTAGCTTACCTTCTGATATCTCCTTCAAGCCTTTAGATATCTCCTGGATATATTTCATGGTATTATTAGTAATTATTAAGAAGGATATTATGAAACCTGCAAAGGCAAAAATATAGGAGGTAAAACCATTTCTATTGTAGGATAAAAAATTATTTATCCCAAAAGAAAGGATTCCTATAAGTAGGCAGACACCAAAAACCACTACAAGCTCAAATCGGATGCTCTTTTTCATCTTTTTTAAAAATAGCTCCCATAAAAGCTTTACTGGTTTAAACAGCGTGCTATTTTCTAATTTTATAATAAGCTTTTGAATAAAGCTCTTTTTATCCTTATCATTTTTCAATTTTATAGCCCACTCCCCAAACGGTTTTTATATATCTAGGCTTTCGAGGGTCCTTCTCTAGCTTTTCTCTTATTTTTCTTATGTGTACCATAACAGTATTATCCGATTGAATGAAGCTCTCCTGCCATACACTCTGATAGATATTTTCTATGCTGAATACCTTTCCCGGATTTCTAGCTAAAAGCTCTAATATATCGAACTCTCTAGGGGTTAGCTTCACCATCTTACCATCTATAGATACTTCATGGGTTTCTGTATTAATAACTAAATCATCAATCTCCAGTATCGCTCTCCCAAAGGCTACAGAATTGTTATTCAGCTTAATATACCTTCTAAGCTGAGACTTAACCCTAGCTATTAGCTCTAAGGGATTAAAGGGCTTAGTGATATAATCATCAGCTCCAGTAGTAAGTCCCATTATTTTATCCATATCCTCTGATTTAGCTGAAAGCATTATTATGGGGGTGTTCCTTTCTTCTCTAATCTTCATGCAGGCTCTGATGCCATCCATATTGGGCATCATAACATCTAAAATAATAAGCTGCACCTCTCTTGATTTTAAAAGTGACAAGGCTTCAAAACCATCGGAGGCTTTAAGAGTATTATAGCCTTCGTTTTTAAGATATATTTCAATTAAATCTCTAATCTCTTTTTCATCATCAACGATGAGAATAGTTTCTTTATCCATAGCCTAAATCTTTCTCCTTCTTTCTTATAATACAGTACATATACGAGGTAAGCCAAGGCACTCCCCCCCACTGCATCTAATACCACATGCTGCTTAACAAATAAAGTAGATAATATTATTAATATACCTGTTATATCCATCGTTACTTTAAACATCTTATTACTACTGAAGTAGCTTTTACTTATAACTAAGCAACCATAAACAGTGGTAAACACATGGATACTAGGAAAGCAATTATAAGGATTATCTATGGCATAAATCTGCCTAACCATAAGAGCAAATATATCATCTCCTATCACCTCTGGTCTTGGCACAGTGCTTTGAAAAAAAGTGTAAGTAATATATGCACCTATTAATCCCAAGGATAGTCCTTTAAGATACTTAAAGTAATTATCTCTATCTTTAAGTAGAAGACATAAAATTGTAACTGCCAGGAAGGCATACCATATATAATAAAACACTATAAACTCCTTAGTAAAGGGTATTACTCTGTCGATACCTATAGTTAAATCATATACCCTTTCTCTGGGATAATTGAAGAGTTTATAGGAGGCACTGAGTACTAAATAAATGGCCAAATAGATAGCTTCCTTTTTATAATTCTTCAATTCCTTTAATTTTTTCAATAGCATCATCCCCTTAATCCCATAATACAATATATTTCTTAAAATTTTCTTAATAAAATGCTTATTTTTTATTTACTCTTCTATTATAAACTTGTAACTATAATTATAAGAGTAAAAGGAAAATCTCTCCACATATAAATTATAAATATGGGAGAGATAATAGATTATCCTCTTACAATTAAAGATTTTTCTATGATTAGCTCTAGAAGCTCCTTAAAGCTTATTCCTCTCCCTGCTGCACTCTTAGGGAAGAGGCTATTTTTGGTCATTCCAGGAAGGGTATTTATTTCTAGAAGATAAGGAATTCCTTCGCTTATAATAAAGTCTACCCTTGCATATACGCTGCATTTTAAGGCTTTATAGCACTCTAGGGTCATAAAATCAACCTCTTTTTGAAGCTCTTCTTCTAGCTCAACAATGAATTCATCAGTAGCACCATCGGTATATTTTGCTGTGTAATCGAAGAAGGAGGATTTAGGCTTTATAGCAAGGGTTGGGAATATCTCTCCGTCCATAAC
>JAEXSY010000130.1 GCA_023440105.1 Bacillota bacterium | reverse complement strand
CTGAGATTAGAACTCCTATAATTATATACTCAAGCATCTTAATTATTGCAACAATTGCTTGCACACTTTTTATAACAAAGATTAATGGAGCATTCTTTTCCATAATATACTTTATAAATATAGCCTCATCGGTAATAATGCAGTATTACATCCTAAATATGTATATAAGCAACACTTCTGTTTGTCGCTTTACTATAAATCCTGATTCTCTACCATTGATTATTCTTGCAGCTCACTGCATCATAACTATGCTTTTAGGAGTATTAAATTATGTGGTAACTCTTATTAAAGCTGAATAAAAGGCTAGAATTTTATATTACTACATACTAAATTTATCATAATAGATACTCTAGCTGACAGTCGCAAGGCTCTCTCAGAACATGTTCACTATTATATTCCTCCGCCTCAGTGCATCCCAAAGCTTTGTAAAAGCTCTGGGTTTCCACAGAGGAATGAGCCGAAATATACAGCTTTTTAGCACCCTTTTCTCTAGCCCACTGTGCTGCCATCATGAATAATCTCTTCCCTATGCCGCTTCCTCTAGCCTCTAAGGAAACATGAATACTTGAAAGATCTAAGTATTGAGCTTTCGATCCAATTGGGCTCCCCTCTACAGAGGTAAACCCTTTCAAACTCCCGTCAAGAAATGCACCGTAAACCACCCCTGAGGTTCTCAATGTATTTTTAAGATAAAAGACAAGCTGCTTATATTCCTCTAAGTTCCACTGCTCTATAAAAGCTATGTCTTTTATAACCCACTGCCCGTCTACCTTTCTCCAGCATTTAGTAACCTTCTGATATCTTTTAAAATCCTTGAAAAGCTCCAGAGAAATTTCCTTCTCTAGAAGTTCTCTAATTTCCATTTTCGCACCTCTTTTTTTATAAATATAAGTCTAATTTTTCGAGAGTATAAACACTGTGGTAAGTATACAACCAAAGCCTATAAGGTCAATCCACATAAGCTCTGTGTTCAGCCATACCACCATAATTATAGCAGCTGAAACAGGCTCTATAGTACCAAGAATACTGGCTTTCACTGCACCAATGATTTTTACTCCCTGCAAGAACAGAGTAAAGGCAACTACAGTTCCTAAAAAGCATATTGCAATGAGTGCTGCTATCCCCCTACCATCTAAAGGAGTATATCCTCTCCAAGCTTTGCTACCAATTCCTAACACCATACCTCCTATGAACATACCATACCCTGTAACCGAAATACTACCCCACCTCTTCATTATATTCACCGGAAGCATAGTATATAGGGCTACTCCAAAAGCTGCTAATATTCCCCAGAGTAAACCTTCTTTTGTAATCACCATAGTATGAATATTTCCATGGGTTGATAGTATAAGCACCCCAATAAGAGCTAGTGTAATTACAACTATCTCACTTTTACCCGGTAGCTTCTTCATAATAATACAGCTGCTTATCATAATAACAGCTGGTCCTAGGTTTTGAAGCACCGTAGCAGTACCTGCATTGGAATAGGCGATCGCCTGCATATATGAAAGCTGGCAAAACATAAGTCCCATTACTGCAAATACTATTAGACGAACTGCATCCCTCCTAACCTTCCATATCCCTATCATATTATTTCTATCTTTCATTAGCCCAATAGCTATCAATATAATTCCTGCACTAACCATCCGTACCGAGGTAAGCCATCGTGTATTAACACCATAATTCTGAAATAGAAATTGACCACAGGTACCTGAAAAGCCCCATAAAATACCGCCTACTAAAGTATAGAATATTCCTGAGACTGCTATCTTTTTTTTCTTCATTTCTCCTCCAATCCCATTGTTACAAAGCTTAATAACTAAATAGAACAACGGCTTCAGCATATAATAAGTACAATTCATCAAATAAACTTGGAATTGAGGCTCTATTTCCATAAATATATTTTTTAATTTCTAATAAAAAACACTTGATTTTTATTAATAGGTTTTCCTTTGATTTTTTACATTACCTTCCACAAACCTCCATGCCATTACTGCAGTAATCCCAATCAGAGCCACTAGCAGATAACCTCCATCATTTACTAGATGTTTTCCTTCTTCTGAAAGTATTGGCAAAGCGATTTCTAACACAATATTGTGAAATGCATGTAAAAAAACATAGGTCCAGATACTGTTTCCTATATTACACTCACTTATACTTCCCATTATAAATGTAATAAAAATAGTTTCTACACTGAACAGTATCACTGCCAACCATGGAGAATGCTGTGTTACCACCATTCCCTGAACAATCATTGGAATATGCCAGACTCCCCAGATAAGTCCTCAAACTATACAGGCAATTTCTCTTTTCATAATCTTTTTGAGCATTGGCAGCAGAAATCCTCTCCACCCGACCTCCTCGCAGAATCCGGCAAATATCCATTTAGCAAATATTATTAGTACTATTTTAACCTCTGGAAGATTGCCGTTAAAGAATAGCGGCATAAAAGTGCTACTCAAAAGCACTGCAGTGGTGATATATACCATTGGTATTAGTATTCCTATCTGAATACCCTTTGCCGATACTTTTTTATAATTAATTCTGTCCTTCTTGTCCAAAAAGCGTTTTACTACAAGATACGATACAAATGGAGCTAGTATAGGAATAAATGCAGCTGCTTCTATATTATGAAACCATATATAATAACCAATACAGCTGAGTAAATATGTGCTTATGACAAACAATAAAATCAGCTTTATTAACTTCATTCTTTCTATATCCATGTTTTGATTCATATCTTTCTCCAATCATATGCTAAATTCATAATATTACCTTTTAAATGACTTGTCATAAAAGTCCTTTTGTTCTTTAAAACACATTACTACTTCCTACTCTATGCATTGGTTATTTTGATTAATCCAATCATAAACACTTTTCTCCAGATCATATGGATAAGAAAAATTCTTTATATTAGATATATCATTAGCTAATCGTTTGTATAGAGTCATTGTAGCCATAAGCGCCCTCCAACTGTCAATCCTGTCAAAATGACCAAATGCGTTCTGAAGCTCAACTTGAGTTTCTTTGCTTACCCATTCACATAGGAAACGGCCTGCATGCCATGTATCATATTCAATTCCATTTATTGTTTTTCCATGCCATTCTATCATCTGAAGAAGGAGTTGTTTCATATTGTTATCTCGAGCTTTTACCACCCATAATTCATTTCGAAGTATCTGTTTAGCTATATATAGAGCAATAAACCAAAACATATTTATTGATTGCAAGAACTTGTCCTCTGATAAAGGATTTCCCTGAGGAGCCCTGCTAGATTTGGGCATAATATCATCTGCAACATGATCTTTATCAACAAGTACTTTAACTCCTCGATAGAAGTTATCTGGAATAATTTTATTCTTAACAATTTGTCTTAAATCATCTAATGTGTGAATAACAAAATCAACCTGCCATCCACCATCAAATAACGTAAGACATTCAGGATCCCCCCATCTGTCTGAGACACAAATGAAGTGCAGATATCCCCAATATTGTTAAGCCATTGGTTTTTTAAAAGATAATAATTCTGTTTTGAGGTAAAGAAAATGATATCCATATCCGACCACTCGTCTGCAGGATGGTCACTACGAGCCCGAGAACCTACTATAAATGCTGCTCTTATGTCTTCAACTGTTTGTGCCCAAGAAACAAAATTCCTTACAATGTTATCATAAAACGTTTTTGAATTTACCATTAACAAACACCTCCATATTTAAGTGCCCTCCCTATGTAAACATTTACCCATCGTGAAGTGCTTTTTAAGATAAAAAACACAATCCTTGGTACAGCCGTATTTGCTAGGATATAAAGTTACAGTTTTCATTTTGATTACTCGTTCCTATAGGTAGAATCAAATGCATCCACTAGTTGTTCTAAAAGGGACAATGCTTCATTTTCCTTTTCTGGCTTACCGTCATATTTACATAGCAGCAAAAAGATTGGAGAGTAAAATTGTAGAGCCAACACTTCCGAGTCAACCCCTTTAAAATAGCCTATCTCAATCATTTTCTCAAATAAAGTAGTTTGGTATTGCAGTGCTCCATCAATCAAGAACTCCCGTAGTAAGTTTTCTGCCTCAGAGTGGCGAAACTGTTCCAGCATCAAAAGCCTACGGAACTGTGCTGCCTGTTCGTCTTTGAGCCAGTATAGGAATAGCGCTGAACACTGTTTTTTTAGTGCATACAATCCCTCATTTTTATACTCCGCTGCAAGCACTGAATAATCATCACCATAAGGTAATTTAATTGCTTTTGATGCTTCTTCAAAGCGAGCTTTCATGACAACAAAAATAGAATCCAGGATCTCTTGCTTGCTTGTATAGTGCTTATACAACGCACTCTCACGAAAACCCACTGCCTTTGCAATATCTCTCATGGAAACCCCATCATAACCGTGTTTTGAGAAAAGTGCAAGGCACTCCATCAGTATCTGGTTCTTTCTATCTATCTTTGGCATATCATTCACCTCTTAGTTTTTAGGTAGCATGTAAATAATCAATTCTTTAAATATCAATCACCAATATTTTTATAAAGGCACTAGCAAACAAGACGAAAACGAAAAAGCAATAACTCCCAAATTTCAAAATATAAGTGTGTTATGCAATGCCTCATGAGTTGTGAAGTTATCGATTGTTCACTTTAATTGTATTTATCAATTGTTCACTTGTCAATATAATATTAAAATTCACAATTGTTTTTTCTCATTGCAGATATTTATACTCACTTGTTAAAAAGGCATAAAAAAAAGCGCTGATATACATTGTGTTATAAAAGTGTGATAAATCCGGCGAAAGACAAAATCACATTTTAAAACACTAGTAAAATCAACGCTCTTGGCGCACCCAGAGGGATTCGAACCCCCGACCTTCGGATTCCTTAAATAGTATTATGTATCTTTCGTTAGTGTTCGTAGAACGGCTTATTTCCTTGCTTTATTAGATTTATCATTCGTAAACTGTCGTAACCTTAACATAACTTATGTGATAAAAAAGTGATAAATTATGATTATTGTAGGAGGGATATTTTCCCTCCTATAAATTAACCTTAATACTTCTCGGGCTACCATCTACTTTGCTTATAAATCCTTCCTTCTCTAACCTTTTTAAGTATCCATGAATAGTAGAAGTCGATTTAATACCGCATTTATCTGCTATCTCTCTTACTGTAGGAGATATACCTCTGACAGTTATATAATCTTGAATAATGCCTAATACCTCTCTTTTCTTCTCTGTTATTGCCATAAACCTTCATCTCCTTTAAATTTTATATAATACCCACTTGCAGCTCTTAAGCTCATACCTCAATTCAAATACTTTTTGTATTCCAGAGATCACACTCTGACATCTATATACAATTAAGAGACTGCCAGCTACTTTCTCTGTTGCCTTGAACAATACCTTGCTTATTTTTATCGTCTGGTAACTCTCGTAATCCTGCTTCAGACGAAACCTAATAGGATGGATATTTCCTTCCTATCAGTCCAGCTGACCATATCTATTGGCTTAATTATTACTTTCAAAAGTATCGCCTCCTGGACTATATTATATCGAACATACGTTCGTTTGTAAAGGTGTAACTTTTATATTTTCTGAATATCATTGATGGTTTTTATTATGAGTATCCTTATTATTATTTTGCTGTTTAATATATAGCTCGCATAATAATTCTGTTAATAGTTTGATTGTTGCTGGTAATTGCTCTGGATTTATTATTTCTACTCTTAAAGGTTTTCTAGGTTTTTTAGCTATAGTTATTCTCCTGTAAAGTTAAAGTTTTCTTATAAGATTATGAGCTTTTAATCAAAAAAATAGACCCCGGATTTCTTAGAGGTTAAGTAGCTATATTCTTTGAGTGCTATTTTTATTCTTTTATTCAGTAAAGCCAAGTACTGCATTTAAAATGTTAAAAATGCTCTGAAATAGGATTGTAATAAAAAACATAACAACTGCAAGATTATTTTCGTCTAAAAGTAGAGGATGGTCAACATAGTCAGCTCTAGTTACAGTTCTGCTGTATAAAAATAGACCTATCATAACGAAGAGTGAAATTGTATTTAGTACTCCAAAAACCTTTCCAGAAGCTCTCAGCCCAACCACAAAATTTACTATCGATAAAATTATTATAATGGCTGAATAAGTTATGAAAAATGTTGATATTCCAAGTACAACTTCAATGTTTAGTGCCAGTGCCAGTACAAGTGTACCTACCCCTAATTAAAGCATTATAATAAAACAAATTAAATTACTTATTTTCAAAATATACCTCCTATAATAATTGGTTTAATATGTATACAATTTATTATTTTGGAAATAATTCATAGTATACGTTATTCATTTTTTATATTCCTTGGGGCCTCCTTATAGGGGGCTTTTTATCTATAAAAACATGCAAGGAGAGTTTTATATTGAGAAGCAAATCAGAAGTAGAAAAAGATTTAGAGTCTTACAGAGATCAACTAGAATTTTCGAAAATGTATGGATCCAGGCTTATAAGAAAAATATTCAGGAAAAGGGTTAAAGCATTAGAATCGGAACTTAAAAAGCTAGCTTAAAAAATAGCCCGTTACGGGCTTTCCTCTTTGTAATATTATGGTTCAATAGAAGAAGGTTATGGGAGAGAAGTTTTCCCTCACACTGGTTGGTGTTATTAGTGTCCTTTGTTCGGGGGACGCTTTTTCTTTAGAAAAAAATTAAAAGTACCGATAAAGGCATCCAGCTTCTTTAATTGACTTATCTAAAAAATAAATCTCTCTAGATATTCTAAGCTAAGCCCATACCATCCCACGTTTATAGAATTTACCTTTTGGTGCAGGCTACTCGGTTATAAAGATTCCAGTAACACAGAAAAACACAGTTCACTCCAATTCATGTTCATGAATAGGTTTATTAAACTAATATGAGACTTGCATTTGAAAATGATAGTTAAAGGCTCCTAAAGAAGGCAGATTAATTGTTCATTCTATGGAAACATATCTCTTCTAAAATAAATCTAAAAAATTTATATATAGAGATATGCCCTAGATAAAAAAGATTCGAAGCACCTTAAAATAGCACTTCGAATCTAAAAATTTCTTTTCTTAATTAGATTTCAATATATCCAACAACCTATTAGCTGAATTTACATCATACATATTTTCTGATAATTTATAAAGTAGCTTAGAAGCCTCACTATTAGATTGAAATAAAGTTGGTATAGTATCTTTTTCGTTCATAATATTTTTTTTTATTTCAAGGATTATAGAAAATAAATTATTATTAGGTATATCATTTAATAGGTAATATGATGAAGATAAAATTAAATAAGTATTTTCAGCTGTATCAATGCTTGAATAGATAATAGCGTAGTCTAATTCGCTATACTCATTCTTACGTGAATAGTTTGCAAATATTTTAAGTTGAGATTCTATTTTAATTTCACAGTTTCCCTTGAAAAGTTGCAATTTATAATTTTTATAGATACTAAAGCATGCTATCACTAATAAAAGTAAAGTTAAAATGGGAATTAATGGTGTTTTTTTTATTTTTAACATTAATAGCTCCTATATTTTTTATTAATAAAAATAATTTTAGAATGTTGTAACAAAAGAATAGAATGAAGAAGTGGCTGTATAATAGAAAATATCAGTATTAACGTCAACACACATATAACTTACAACACCCCTATAACTTCCCGATGCTTTGCTAGCACTTCCGATACCATAGAAGAACGGGAGAGAATTATTAGGGTTGTTATTGGCATCTATATAAAAATACGACTTATCATAAATTGATATTACTGTATTTAACATATCTCCAGAGATCTTTGTTTCTCCTATTACAGTTTCGCCACCTATCCAAGAAAGTATACTAGTAGTTGAAATATTGAATGGTGCAAACGCAGCGTTCAACAATTTAAACAATAGAGTAGTATTCATTGACTCTTGACTAGGCCCTGGGCTAGTATTATAAATATCAAATGATCCATCGCTTTTAAGTGTGGTTGTTACTCTTTCAGCATAAGCATATTTAGCACCAGTAGTAGCTTTTATGTTGCTAATATTAGATTGAACAGTCAATTTAAATCTGGTTGGTGCTACCGTTTGTTTAGATAAATTCATTTTCATACCATTGGGATTTACCGTTGCTATATTTATCCATGGACCAACGGCATTTATTGACATATCTGGAGATGGCACTTCAATTTTTTCATCTTTAAGAGATGCAGATTCTTCTCGCTGATATTGTTTCTTTAGTTCTTCTTTAAATTCACCACTTGCTATTTGCTTTCCAAATACTAAATAAGAGTTTATATCTAGCTCAGAATCATATAATGATACACTAGCATATATCTCGTCTTGGTCTATATATTTCTGAAATGCAATAACCAAGTCCACTTGTTTATCGTTTACATAAAGTGTCCCTCTAAGTGGCCCGTGTAATAAAGTAACTGAGTCAATAGTTAATTTATCTATCTCACCTGTAGCTTTAAAATCATATAATTCATTATTAAGTGAGATCTTACCAGTCATTTTAACCTCAGGATACTCCTTATCTAAATTATATACATCAAACTCGTAGTTCAGTTGAGATTTAGTAAGAGAATTGTCAGTTAATTCTACTTTACTATTAGATTTAAAAATGGATTTTGTTTTTTCAATAGTGGATTCTGGAACCGATGTTACGGATAACTCTCCAGACCCAGAATTTTTTTCGACTATACTCGCGGCTAGTACCGTCTGAGATGAAGCCAAAATAAGAATTAGTGAAAGCATTAATGATAAAAACCTTTTCATAAATTTCCCCCCAAAATAATTTATTATAACGTATATTTAGTTTTATCTGTTCAAATAAACTATATGTAACAATAATATACGTTATAAGTTATATTAACATATTTTTTTAATAATGTAAATTATTATCTTTTATATAAAAATTATGTTTTTAATTTTGACAAAAATGTCATTATTTAATAATATCGCTAGAAATAGAAGAATTTCCTGTAAGGTCGTACCTTCTAAAATTTAAAAGTCTTTAAGTAGGTGAATATGAATAAAAATAGAGGCACCGATTAAAGTACCCCTTTTACTTTAGCTCAATAAACTGCTCCATGTTTCACTTCCACAAATACCATCTGCTCCAAGGTTTCTATGAGCCTGATATGTCTTTAGCTCCTTTTCCGTAGCTGGACCAAAAGAGCCATCTGCTCCGTAAGGATTAAGGTTATGAGCCTTACATATAAGTGCCATCTGCATTATTTTAACTAGCTCTCCCTTACTTCCCTTAGAGATATTGTTTCTAGAAGCTGCAACCTTGGATAACGGACCAAAAGAGCCATCTATATCCAATCCTCCAACAGTTTTCTGCCAGTACTTAATTAAAGCTAACCTTGTCTTAGGGCCCCAATAGCCATCTATATCAAGTCCTGCCCTTATCTTAGCATTTAGATAAGCCTGTACTTCTTTTATAGTCTTAGGGTTACCAATAGAATTTACTACCGGAGGATTTAAAGCAACATATTCTATCCATGGACACTTGCTCCAATTAGTCCAGGCTATATCACCTAGTTTAGATTTAATAACACCTTTTGAATGGCTCCTTGCTTTTATTACTTCTCCGTTTCCTATATAAATACCTATATGGCCTATCTTATGAACTAGAACACCAGGTATCTCCGGTAAGGTGCTGATGGGACCTTTCTCTTTGGCTAAACTAAGCATCCCATCTGCAGACTTATCATATTCAGCTATGTATCTAGCTGAATATG
Organism: Bacillota bacterium; assembly: GCA_023440105.1. Taxonomy (GTDB): domain Bacteria; phylum Bacillota; class Clostridia; order Clostridiales; family Clostridiaceae; genus JAEXZL01. Next base: position 196 of record JAEXSY010000130.1, on the reverse strand, counting down.
ATACACTATCTGACATAAGATAGCCTTTAATTAAACCTGAACAATCATGAACCTTCACACCTAATTGATTAAGAAAATCAGTAGCTTGATAACTGCTAGGATATTGTCTTTTCTTAGCCTCATAAAGGGTTTTAGATGATACCTGACCATATGTCCCCCACCAGTAAGGCTTCCCTATCTGAGCTCTTGCATATTC
>JAEXSY010000380.1 GCA_023440105.1 Bacillota bacterium | reverse complement strand
TACACTGACTATTACAGTCAACCAATTTATACCCATTCTTCTCCCTCCTATACTGAATATTTAATAGCCATTTCTTTTACTATGGCTGTATATATCTCTATAAGCTTCTTATCTTCTGCAATTACATCAAGATAATTGAGTTGGTCTACTTTGGATTTAGATGATCCATTAAGAAGAACTCTGCCCTTCATATTCTCTAACCTTCTCTTAAGATCACATCCAGCTCTCTCTTCCAGGGCCTTATAAATCTTTTCCTTAGGTAGCTTATAGTCATTCGCCTTGAAACAAATCTTCTTAACTAGATTATTCGTATCAGCCCTCCAATTATCGGAAGGTTTAACTTCTATAACCTCTCTAACCTCTTTTATTTCTGCTTTTGTTTCCTCAATAGCCTGTCCTAATTTCTTCTGCTGTAACTCATTTTTAGCGAGGGCATTAAAGAGAGAGTTAAACATTTGGAGTTCTGGCGAAAGCGCTGCAGTGTCTAAAGCTTGTTGCTTTGCTTTCTCTTCACATTTAATGAAGTAATTTCTATACTCGTGAGACTTATGAGTTCTGGCCATCATGGCTATGTGTTTAGCAAAGTCTATTGATATAGCAAAATCCATAGTTTCATTACCTTCAACATCATGTTGAACCCCTATCCAATCTATACCTTCATTGAAAAAGTCATTTTCCTGTATATTACCTTTGTACCATCTTGCCCAAGCTGCCTTATTAAGACCTAATCCTATATAAAGATCCCTGGCACTTACTAACTGCTTATCACCTTGATTATTGATTTTGATTAATTCTTTCATTGCTTGTCCTCCTTATAGATTTCTATGTTCTTGACTTATCTTATCTAGCCATATATCAAACTGTCTTTTGTTTATTGCTACCCTTGACCCAACATAAAAGAATGGTAAATCTGTATTTTGCTTATGAACCTCCTGTCTTAGCTTGTCATGTGCCATTCCTGCATATAAAGCAGCTTCATTTATGGTCATAGTTGCTTTCTCCTTCTTGGGACTTATTTCTTGCAAGGCTTCAGTGATTGCAATTTTCAATTCTTCTTTATGCATATATTTAATTCACCTCCGCAATAAGTTTCATTTTTGATACTTTTGGAGTAATAAAAAATTCGTCTATACTTATATTATAGGTATAAGAAATAAGACGAAGCTCGTCTAGATTGAAATCTCCACCAGTACCATTGATATTCTGATTTAAAGCAGATACTGACTTTCCTAAGATATTAGCTAATTCACTCTGTTTAATGCCATTCTCTACTAAAAAAGCTTTAAACTTTACGTATGGTTCATGCCTTCTGTTTATGTTTTCCATATTATCCTCCCTGTTTCATTATTGATACTTTAATTATATGCCATAAAGTTTCAATGTCAATAACTTTTTCCAAATATTATTAAAAATCAGTTGCATTAGTGAAACTAGAGGTTTATAACTTAGATATATCTAAAATTAAATTAATTGGAGTGTACGATTATGAATAATACTGGAACCATATTAAAAAATCTCAGATTGGAACGTAAACTTACTTTAGACGAACTAGCCAACGATTTAAATAATCGATACAACTTAAAATTAAACAAAGGTATGATATCGAAATGGGAAGCTGGTAAGATCGAGCCTAGATTTGAATTTATTAAATGCTATGCTGAATATTTTGATGTTAGTATTGATTACTTGCTAGGTTTAACAGAAAAGAGAAAGCACCCTAAACCATCTAAAGAAGAGAAAGAATTTAAGACAGCACCTGAGGCTGTTCAGTATCTTATTAAAAATCACTCTTTAGCAGCTTATGGTGGATATAACTTAGATGAAATGACAGAAGAAGAAATAGTTGATTTTGCAAATGAGCTTTTAAGACAAATTGAGTTAATAAGTTATAAGTATAAAAGATAGCTATTAACAAGTGAGGGGCATTTATGGAGTGGATTGAAGAAATAATCGAAGGGTTAAAAGAAAGATATTGTACTAGTAATATTTTTGAGTTATGTGATGCATTATTTATTGAGATAGTGAAACTAGATAAAGATAATATTTTACTTAGAAAAAAAGATGCTATTTATGATAGGTGTATAAACGGAATAGAGACTATTTTTATCAGGAACGATCTTCATCCTGTTATAGAAGATTTTATTTTGAAGCATGAGTTAGGTCACGCTTTATGCCATCCTGACCTACTCCATGCTGCTTATTCTTTTTGCAATAAAGGTAAGTTAGAGAAACAAGCTAATTACTTTGCTTTAAAGTTATGTAATATCACTTTTGATGAAATTGAGCTTTTAGATATGACAACAGAGCAAATTGCTGCTTATTTAGAAATTCCTCATGAACCATTTAAGCAGCTGTTCAGCAAATAACTAAAAATAAGGAGGTAGTGCGTTTGGCTGTAAAGACAAATATTGAAATCAATGGTATAAAGTACTTTCAGAAAACCTATACAATTGGACGAGATGCCAACGGAAAACCAATTAGAAAAAAGTTCTATGGAAAATCGGAGAAGGATGCTCTTAAGAAGTTGAAAGAATACAAAGATAGTCTTGAATTAGGCTTGATTATTGATAAAAATGCTTTTCTTCTCCCTGTAATGAAAACTTGGCTCTATGAAGTAGTCCATGTATCTAAAGATATTAAACCGGCTACATTTGATAGATATGAAGGTATTTTTCGAAACTATATAAAAAACTCCCCATTAGCTAATGAATTATTAAAGGATGTAAAATCCATAACCATTCAAAAGTATTATAACAAGCTTAGTAAAGATGGAAAGACTTATAATCAAATATTCAACCTTAATAAACTTCTTAAGAAGTTTTTCTTTTATGCTGTAGACGAAGGATATCTTTTAAAGAATCCCTGTTCAAGTAAAAAAATAGTAATACCAGGAAAATCAACTCCTAGTGAATCTTTTAAGGATGATGAAGAGTATGATGTTATTATATTTAATGATGAGGATATTGCTAGAATTATAACAGCTTCTGAAGATAGTCAAATTAAGAACTTAGCCTTGGTTTGCCTAGCTACTGGCATGAGAAGAGGGGAATGCCTAGGTCTTAAATGGTCAGATATAGACTATGTGAATAATGAAATAAGTATTAAAAGGATGGTAGCTACTGTTAAAATAATAGAAGATGAAAATAAGAGCGAACGTAAAACCATTGTTCAATCCACTAAGACTAAAGGATCTGTGAGAACAATACCACTGCCTTCTTCATTGAAACCGATATTAAGAAAATTAAAAGTAATGCAGAATAAAGATATTTTAAAAGCTGGGGATAGTTTCCCTGAAGAGAATAACGATTTTATATTTTTATCTTCTACAGGTAATTTATTAGATACCAGTAATCTAAGTAGGAGTTGGGAAAGGTTTCTTAAAAGAAATGAAATAAGTTATAAAAAATTACATGCTTTACGTCATACTTATGCAACTAAGCAATTTGAAAATGATGTACCGCTTAAAACCGTATCTGTTTTACTGGGTCATTCTAACATTAATATCACTGCAGATATCTATACTCATGTGCTAAAAAAGCATAAAGAAAAAAGCATTGATATACTTAGTGTGATAAAAAAGTGATAAATCCGGCGAAAGACAAATTCACATTTCCACAAACCTAGTAATATCAATGCTCTGGCGCACCCAGAGGGATTCGAACCCCCGACCTTCGGATTCGAAGTCCGCAACTCTATCCAGCTGAGCTATGGGTGCTTGACAATTAACTATTATAACAGATAATTAGCAAAAAGAAAATATAAAAATCCCTTAAATATATTGCAACATTAATTGCTCTTAAATGAAAGTTTCTAGTCTCATTAACTAATTGACTTAAAATTTTTATTCTGCTAGCATTGGAATTAAGTACTATACTACTTAATATATTGTGGAGGTTTTTGTTCAATGTACCATGGAAGATTTAAGAATACTCATTATGAAGCAGGCTATAAATACGGAAGCTTACTGAAGAAAAATGGAGTGAAGCTTAATAGCTGCCCTACTTTCCCTATAGACGAAGATAGAATTAATTTTTGCAAGGAATGCATAAATGTATATAAGGATTATTATCCTGAAATAATTGAGGAAGTAAAAGGAATAGCCCATGGTAATGAAACAGACTTTGAATTTCTAGCTACAATGATATTTACTATGTATTGCTATGATACAAATAATAGGTGTTCCTGCTTTGCCTTTAAGGATGAGGATCATATTATCTTTGGAAGAAATAGCGATTTCCTGGTTAGCATAGAAAAATTATACATGAATGTTTTATACAATTTAGATAATGTTTATGGCTTTAACGGAAATACAACAGCTTTTGTTGAAATAGAGGATGGAATCAATACTCATGGATTTGCTATCGGTTTAACCTTTATCCCCGTAGAAAGGGTAAAACCAGGATTTAATGCTGGTATATTGGTAAGATATTTATTTGAAAAATGTAAAACCGTTTCTGAGGCTATAGATGAAATAAAG
>JAEXSY010000456.1 GCA_023440105.1 Bacillota bacterium | reverse complement strand
GCGGCAATTTTGAGCCCAAGGATAGCCCATTAATTCAAGGGTTTTGAATACCTGTTTAAAATGCAGGGACTGATCCTTACCTACTACATATATATTCTCCGCAAAATCATAGGTATCCTTTCTGTACTTAGCAGCTGCTATATCTCTTGTGGCATATATCGTTGCTCCATCAGATTTAAGAATTATACAAGGAGGCATATTATACTCATCTAAAGCTACAACTCTTGCACCATTACTTTCTACCAAAAGGTTCTTATTTTTAAGCTCTTCTACTACGGCGTCCATCTTATCATTATAGAAGCTTTCACCAGCATAGGAATCAAACTTTACTCCCAGCATATTATATACCTTCTCAAATTCTTTAAGAGAAAGCTCAGTAAACCTCTTCCATAATTCTGTTGCCTCTGCATCCCCTTCCCCTAGCTTTTTGAAATACATTCTACCTTCATCCTCTAAGGAAGGGTCCTTTTCTGCTTCATCATGAAACTTAACATATATTCTTAAAAGCTCTTTTATAGGATCCTTTTCCAGACTCTCCTCATCTATCCACCTCTTATAAGCTGAAATCAGCTTACCGAACTGTGTTCCCCAATCACCTAAGTGATTTACTCCAACGGAATTATAGCCAGCAAAATTAAACATTCTATACAAGGCATTTCCTATAGCTGTAGATACAAGATGGCCTACATGGAAAGGCTTCGCAATATTAGGGGAAGAATAATCAATTACCACATTCTTACCCTCACCCACTTCAGAAGAGCCATAGTTCTCTCCCTTTGCTTCAATATCATTGATTATTTCCTTTGTAAAGGCTGACTTATCTAAGAAAAAGTTCAAATAGGCTCCTAAGCATTCTATCTTTTCAAAGCCTTCCTTTTCTATTTTCTCACTAATTTCCATAGCTATGATATTAGGTGCCTTCCTCATAATCTTTGCTAATTGGAAGCAAGGAAAGGCAAAGTCCCCCATATCTGCTTTTGGTGGTATTTCTATCAATCGTTCAATAGCTGTTAACTCCATATCCACAAAAGGTTCTATTCTAGCAGCAACAATGCTTTTATAATCCATTATTATTCCTCCTTATATAAATATAAAAACCGTCTCTTAAAAAAATTAAGAGACGGAATATCCGCGGTACCACTCTGATTGACTATATAAGTCCACTCTAGGGCTGTAACGGTGCCAACCGCCTTTACAATGTTAATGCACCATAAAGGTTCTCCAAGGCTCTCTTCCTCTGACTTAGCTGCTGGAATCACACCCTCACCAGCTCTCTGTAAGCATACACCAAAGTACTCTTCTCTTCATAGAATAATTATTTTAGTCGCAATAATTATAATGGTTTATGATATCAATGTCAACATGCTGCGTTATCAATTAATCATTCTTTATATATTTTGCTATCAAAAACATAATATTCATACCCCTGGAAGAAAATTTCTCTTCATATTCAGTCATAATGTTTCCCTCAAAACCTGAATTATGTAAATCAAAGGTATAATAAATCACCTGAAAGCCTGAATCCTTAAAATAATCTAAGGATTCCTCAAATAATCCCTTATCGTCAGTCTTAAACCAAATTTCACCCTGATCTTTAAGAAATTTTTTATACATGGATAGAAATCTAGGGTGTGTCAATCTTCTCTTCTTATGCCTTTCCTTTGGCCATGGATTGCAGAAGTTTATAAATATACCGCTTATCTCATCCTCTTCAAAAACCTCTTCAATACCAGATATATTCATAGGAACAATTCTTACATTATTTAATTCCTTTTCCTCTAGCTTTCTAAGAGCATATATTAATACCTCATCCTTTAAATCCACTGCCACATAATTATTGTCGGGATTATTTAATGCTTTGCTGGTAATAAATCTCCCTCTACCACAACCAAGCTCTAGAAATATATTATTATCGTTATTAAATTCCTCTTTCCATCTCCCTTTATTATTAGATGGTGTTATTACAACCTTTGGGCTAGCTTCCATCTCAGGTCTTGCCCACCATTTTTTCCTTAATCTCATATAGGCCTCCTATATTCCAGAGAAGAAATATATTATTCTCTGCATTATATTCAATAAAAATGTCCTTGGTCCATCCAGGATATAATATACTATATCTGTAATTATGATAACAATAAATATCAATGACTGATACCTATATAAAAAATCCCCTATCCTATAGAATAGCTTAGGAAATATATGACTAAAAACTCTAAAGCCATCTAGACCTGGAAGAGGCAATAGATTAAATAATGCAAGACTTATATTTAACCTTATTATGTTAACAATTATACTGTTAATAATTAGCAAAATTTCATTATTATAAATAAATATAACTCTATAAAATAAACCTAAAATAACAGCAAACACAGCCGATGTAATAATATTTGCAGCACAGCCAGCCAAGGAAACTAGAAGATCATCTCTTTTATAATTTTTCAAGGCTCTTGTATTAACCTGAACAGGCTTCGCCCATCCAAAGCCAAAGAGTAATAGCATTATAAACCCCATAAGGTCTACATGCACAAAGGGATTTAGCGTTAACCTTCCTTGAAACTTCTGTGATTTATCTCCCAGCCTATAAGCTACATACGCATGAGCAAATTCATGAACAGTAAATGCTATTAATACTGCTGGTATGGAAAGTATTATCGCTTCAATATTAAAATTTGAAAACATATGTGTCCTCCTAAATTAATGTAACATATATATTGATTATAAAGATAATTCCCCATTTACACAACAGAATATTCTTCACTTATGCTACAACCATTAACATATTCAACCTTAAAAAAAGTATACATAAAGGAAATTATTAAATTATCCTAGGAAGAAAATAAGACCAGTGATATCAATCACTGGCCTTTTGTATACTAATTCTATAGATTAGATTCGCTAATTACATTTTTAAGTATTCTTGCTGACTCCTGAAGTCTCTCCTCTTCATCCTTAGCTAAAGGTGCTGTTAGAATTCTCTCTACACCATTGCTACCTACAATACTAGGGATAGCTAGGTAAACATCTTCTATACCATATTCCCCCTTAAACAAGCTAGATACGGATAGTATGGTCTTTTCATCTCTTAGTATCGCCTCTACTATTCTAGTAACAGCACAGGCAATTCCATAGTTAGTTACACCTTTTCTGTTGATAATCTCATAGGCAGCATTCTTTACCTGTTCAGGTATATGCGTCTTAAAGTCAGTGTCACAGCCTTCACATACCTGCTTGCAGTAATCATCAGCACTCATACCAGCAATATTTGTTAAGCTCCAGGCAGCAATTTCTGAGTCTCCATGCTCACCGATAATATAGCTATGGACATTCCTAGTATCTATTTCAAAATTCTCTGATAGAATATATCTGAATCTTGAGGTATCTAAAACAGTACCTGAACCTATTACTCTATTTGCTGGGAAGCCAGAAAGCTTGTAGGTTATATAAGTTAATACATCCACAGGATTTGAAACAACTAATATAATGCAATTTGGACTATATTTAACTACCTGAGGTACTATGGATTGAAATACCTTTATATTTTTATTTACAATATCAAGTCTTGTTTCGCCAGGCTTTTGATTGACCCCTGCAGTAATTATTACTATGTTGGAGTCAGCAGTATCTTCATAATCACCTGCTCTGATATCTACCACCTTAACAAAGGGTGCACCATGGGATAAATCCATAGCTTCACCTTCTGCTTTCTCCTTATTCAAATCTACTATAACCATATCTGAGGCCACTCCGGCCAGCATTAATGCAAAAGCAGTGGTAGATCCGACAAAACCTGCTCCGATGATTGAAATTTTGTTTGTTTTAATATGCATCTTACTACCTCCAATCGATTTTAATAATGGTTATCTCATGGTTATTATATATCAATTAATAATAACTATCAAACTATAACAGATTATTATATTTTATTTTTACCTAAAAGTCATAGCTTATACTACAACTTATCATTAAAAACTGAATTATCCCATGGTAATTATTAAAATAATAATAACAATAGTTCTTATTATTATCCTATAATAATAGATAGGTTACTATTTAACATATAGAATAATAAAATTAAGTCATAGGATTTATGAAAAATATTAATTTATTGCAAATACCTATAGCATTTAACAGATATTATATAATTTTTACTTTCAAAATATAGATTAATGATATATAATGTCATTTAGTAAATATGTGGAGGGGACAAATATGACTATTAATATAATTGGTGTTCCATTATTTTTAGGTTGTGATAGGCCTGGAGTTGAAAAAGGTCCAGACACTTTAAGAAATAATAAGATTCTTAATATATTTGAAGATACTGGTCACGAAATTTACGACTTAGGCAATATATACGTTCCTAAGCTTCCCATAGAGGATAAATACTGCGATCATTATAATATGAAATACTTGTCACAGATTGCTGACGTGAATAAAAACCTAGCACATCTTGTATATAGCTCATTAAAAAGTGATAGCTTTCCATTTATCATCGGAGGAGACCATTCCTTAGGTCTTGGCAGCCTTACCGGTGTAAGTAAATTCTTCGGTAAGGATTTGGCAGTGATATGGGTAGATGCCCATGGAGATATCAATACCCCAGAGACCTCACCAACAGGAAATATTCACGGCATGCCTTTGGCTGCAGCCATGGGCTTAGGTCATGAAAGATTAATCAATCTATATTTTAATGGAGTGAAGGTTAAACCTGAAAATGTTTATATAGTTGGAGCTAGAGATTTAGACGAAGGTGAGGTTAAACTAATAGAAGAGCACAAATTAAATCTTTGGACTTCTGATGATATAAAATCAAAAGGAATGGAAGTAGTGGTAGAGGAACTTAAGTCAGCATTAAAAGCTTCTGGGATTAATAATGTACATCTTAGCTTTGACATAGATTCTTTAGATTCCTCATTAGTACCTGGTACAGGAACTCCAGTGGCACAAGGACCTTCCTTAGAAGAAATCAAACTATTATTGTCAGGGATATTTTCCACTCAGTTAATTAAATCCATGGATTTTGTAGAATTTAATCCTTCAATAGATAAGAATGATGTTACATTAAATAATTGTTTAGATATTTTAAAATTTATTGCTAAACAGATAAAGTAATTTTCCATTGATTTAAAGAAAGGACGTTCAGGTGTTTTTATGAAATTATTATTTTTTGATACTGAAACTACCAATATAAAACCCGGCAGTATATGCCAACTTAGCTATATACTAGTAGACTCTTCTCTTAAACCTCAAAAAACCATAGGAAAAAACTTCTTTTTCACCGTAGAAGAGATGTCTCCTGAGGCAGAAGCTGTTCATGGTTTTTCTTTAGAAAAGCTTTACAAGCTGTCAGAAGGTAAATATTTTGAAGATAGTTTTGAGGATTTTATGAAAGATTTTATTCAAGCAGATGTTGTTATAGGCCATAATGTTAGCTTTGATATAAAATTTTTGAAGCACGAGTTAGAAGGCATTGGAGAGATTTATGAACCAAAAAGATTGTTCTGCACTATGAACTATTATAAAAATGTATGCAGGATATTAAATCCTAGGGGTGAATATAAAAATCCTCGTCTTGAAGAGGTGGTAAAATTCTTAAATATAACAGATGAATTAATTGACTCTACTGCTTCTAAGCTCTTTGAAGGCTCAGGTAATTATCACGACGCCCGCTTTGATACAGCAGCTACCTATCTTATTGTAATTGAAGGTATAAAAAAAGGATTTATACCGCCTGGATATTTTTCGAAGCTAACTGGTAAATAGCTAATTCTATGTTTATATTTTATTAATTTGTTTTTTTCTTTCTACAACTTGAAAATTTTACTTATAATGTTATAATAAATATATAATTTGTCAAAAACATTATAATATTTTTACCAATTAGGGAGGTACGTACATGAAAAGCTATATTTGTGATGTATGCGGTTATGTTTATGATCCAGCAGTAGGTGATGAGGATAATGGAATTAATCCAGGAACAGCTTTTGAAGCATTACCTGAAGATTGGGTATGTCCTCTTTGCGGAGTTGGAAAAGACCAGTTTTCACCAGTAGAATAAGGAATCATAGATTAAAAATAAAAGACTCCGCAGAGTCTTTTATTTTTTTATTAATTTTACAAGCAACTCTTGAAGCTCCTTACATCTAAGCTTATCCATTTCGGGAACTCCTTCTAGAGCATATTTCTGCTTCATTATTTCGTATTTTACAAGGCCCATCTTATGGTAAGGTAGCAATTCAACCTTTTCCACATCTGTAAGTCCTTTAATTATATCAGCCAGTTTTTTTATATAATCTTCACTATCATTAATCCCTGGAACAACCACTTGACGTATCCACATCTTTTTTTGGAGCCTTTGAGCTACTTCTAAAAATTTTATACTTTCATCAATGGTATGCTTTGTAAGACTTAAATACCCTTTAGGCTCAATGTGTTTAATATCATAAAGTATTAAATCTACGTATTTAAGAATTTCTTCATATTTTCCAAGACCACAGCCAGCGGTATCAAGAACTACATGGATCCCCTTCTCCTTACAGA
>JAEXSY010000450.1 GCA_023440105.1 Bacillota bacterium | reverse complement strand
TTAAAGAGAGAATAGAATACAGACACTTCCCTCATGGCGCTATAGCATCAGAAGAAAGCCTTATAGACCATGTAAAGAAGGCAATAGAAAGTATTGAAAAGCGATTCTTAGGAGGGACTAAGCTTATATCCTATGCCGGTGGGGATTGGGATGATACCCTTCAGCCAGCAAATAAGGATTTAAGAGATAAGCTGGTCAGCACCTGGACCATGGCTCTTGCATATCAAGCTATTGAGCAGCTGGGAAGAATGATTGCTTTAGAGGACAATGAGTACGGCCAAAACCTTAACTCCATGGCTGTAGAAATTAAAAAAGCCTTTGATACTTATCTTATTAAGGATGGAATAATACCAGGCTTTATATATTTTGAGGATGAGAACAACATTGAATATATGCTTCATCCTGAGGATAAGAAAACAGGCATTAATTATAGATTGCTGCCCATGACCAGAAGCATTATCAGTGAGCTAGTGGATCAGGAGCAGGCAAATAAAAATATCAATACTATAAAAGAGAAATTAACCTTCCCTGACGGAGTTAGGTTGATGAATAGACCAGCAAATTATGAAGGAGGTGTTATCAAGTTCTTCCAGAGGGCAGAACAAGCAGCTAATGTTGGAAGAGAAATAGGGCTTCAATATGTACATGCTCATATAAGATATATTGAAGCTATGTGTAAGGCTGGAAGGCCAGAGGATGCCTGGAAAGGATTATTTACTATAAACCCTATCAATCTGAAGGAAGAGGTAAAAAATGCCGAGCTTAGGCAGAGCAACACATACTTCTCCAGCTCCGATGGTGATTTTAAGGACAGATATGATTTCCAGAAGAGCTTCCATAAGCTCATGGAAGGAGAAGTTAAGGTTAAAGGTGGTTGGAGGATATATTCCAGTGGACCTGGGATATATTTAAATCAGCTAATCACTAATGTTTTAGGAATTAGGTTTGAAAACATGGACCTAGTTCTGGATCCAGTAATTCCAAAGGACTTAGATGGTCTAGAGTTTGAGTATATCATCTATGGGAAAAGGGTGAAGCTTGTCTATAGAGTAGCTGATGGAAAAATTAAAGGCTTAAGGATTAATGGACAAGATACAAGCTTCCAGAGCCATAAAAACCTCTATAGAAGCAGTGGAGTTTATGTAAAGAAAGAAGATATTGAGGAGAAGCTTACCTCTGAATTGAATACCATAGAAATTCTTATGTAGGAAAATATTAAAAATTAAAAATTTAAAATTATATTATGGAGGGTTCTGAATGAAAAGAAAGGCTATTTCACTATTGATGGTTGGGTTGTTATCTCTTTCCGTGTTTGCAGGCTGCAATAACGGTGCTGGCGATGAGGGAGACAATGACAAGATTAAGATCACCTATATAAACTGGAATTTAGGTACTGAGGAAGAAAAAGGTATAGAAAGAAGAATGATAGAGGAATATGAAAAGCTTAATGAGGATGTAGACATTGTTATCGCTGATTACATAGATGTAGCGGATTATGCTAATTCCTTAAACACTGCTGCTGCAGGTGGAAAGCTTCCAGATGTTATGATGCTTCAAAGCATACCTAGTGCCATGACCAATGAATGGCTTAGAGATATCACTGAGTTTACTGCAGAGGACGAAGATTGGAGTAAGATAGCAGAGCCTGTAGTTCAGTCAACTATGTATGGTGAGAGTGTTTATGCTGTCCCAGCAGGACAATTTTTAGCAGGCTATTTTGTAAATAAGGATTTATTTGAACAGGCCAATGTTAAGCAGCCAGAAATGGGCTATACCATGGAGGAATTGGAAACAGCTCTTAGGGCTGTACATCAGCCGAATAATAATATAATAGCCTTAAATAATGAACTAAATATGATAGAATGGTACGCTGCTTTAGAGGATGGAAGCATGGGATGGTACACCTTTGATGGTGAGAAATTTAACCTTAATGCTCCAGGGTTTAAGGCTGGTTTAGATAAGGCCAAGTCCTTTGCACAGAACGGTCTTGTATATGAAGCCCTTCCACAGGAACAGAAAGATAAGTTTAATGGGGACAATGGTGAAGAGGTATGGCTTAATGGACAGGTTGCTGCTAAATATGATGGAACCTGGATAACCACTGGATTAGAAGATGCTAACTTCTCCTATGAATATATTGGTCTTCCAAATAACATGAATGTAATCATAAATGACTATATGGGAATATCCAATACCTCTGAGCATCCTGAGGAAGCTTATAAATTTGCAAAATGGATGACCTTCTCAAAGGAAGGAACATTAAAGAGAATAGAGCTGGCAGAGGAAGAAGGCTTAACCTGGAATTCACTTCCTATCATCAATGATGAAGAGGTTAACGAAAAATTCTTTAGCTGGAATGCAATGCCTGGAGTATTAGAAGCATATGAGAATTTAGATAACAGCCTTGTAGAGGGTGTTAAGGTAATCCCTGGCTATGCTAAGGCGAGATGGGAGGCTCCTACAGGAATTGCTATAGGAGATAAGGAAAATGCAACGGTGGGAGACTTAATATTTGATATATTAAGAGGTACTACTAAGGCTGAGGATTATATAAATCAGATAAATGATTTAGCTAATCAAAACTATCAGGAAGCTAGTGAAGCAATTCCAAGTGTAACTGAATAATTTAAGGCACATAATTAAGGGGGTAGAATATCGTGCTTAAAAAAATTTCAGCTATAATTTTGTTCCTCATGGCTCTGTCTTCTCTGGTAATTTCTGAGAAGCTTCCGGCCCATGGTGACGAATTAACAGAAGGGAATATAATCGAAGAGCGATATTCTACCGTTTATTCTAAATGGATAGAAGACGGAGCTAAACCCATAATGGGTTTTTCTTCCGTTATTTCTTCAGAAGGATTAACGGTAACGAATTCAGCTGCTGCGATTACTAAAGAAAATTCAAAAGGCTATGAAAAGAGTGTTGTACATTTAAAAAAGGAAGAAGCTGTGGAGTTTACAGTTACTGTAGAAGAGGAGGGCCTTTATGAGGTAGCTGTTGATTATTACCCATTAAGTGAAGGTCTCATAGAAATACAAGGACAGCTAATGGTAAATGGAGCTTATCCTTATTATGAAGCTAGAAGAATAGTATTTCCAGTTCTGTGGGAAAGTGCAACGAAAAATTTTGAAGAGGATAGAAAGGGAAACCAGGTTGCTCCCCTTCAGCTTAAGGTAGAGGGCTGGAGAGCCATGAAGCTAGAAGATCCAAGTAACAGAGAGCCAGAGCCTTTAAAGATATTTCTTAATAAAGGTATAAATACCTTAAGACTAATAGGTGGTAGAGGTGAAGTTTTAATAGGAGATATAGCTATTACTTCTCCAGAGGCTTATAAGCCCTATTCAGAATATATAAAAGAATATCAAGAGTATAGTAAGAAAGAAGTAGAGCCAATAATATTAGAGGCTGAAAAGTATACCTACAAGAATAAAACCTCTTCAGGAGTATATACCAGCAGAGATTTAGAGGTCTCACCTTATTCTACAAATAAGTTACTTTTAAATACCTTTTACAGCATGCAGAGCGGTGAAGAGGTTTATTATGAATTTGAGATTGAAGAAACAGGTATGTATAGTCTAGCATTTAAGGTTAATCAGCAGGATAAGGCTAATGCCAGAGTGTACAGAACTATTACAATAGATGATAAAATCCCCTTCCAAGAGGCAAAGTCATTTCCTATTGACAGTACAGATAACTGGGAAACGATAATCTTTGGAGGTGAAAAGCCCTATGAAATATATCTGGAGAAGGGGACTCATAGTCTTAAATTAGAAGCTGATGCCTCACCTCAAAATCAGCTTATTAAAACACTTACAGAGAGTATGAATGATATCAATGACTTAAGTCTTGAAATAAAAAAGCTTGTGGGTAATAATGATGATCCTTACAGGGATTGGATAATTACAGACTATATACCAGATATAGAAGCTACACTCCTTTCCATGGCTTCAGAAATAGAGGCTGGGGTTCAAGCTGCAATAGAAAGAAATAATGGAAATGGAGATGTGGAGGAATTTAATAAGCTTAAAATAGTTATTGATCAGCTGAGAAAGCTTTCCAAGGAACCAGATGAGCTTCCCAACAGACTTAGCCAGCTAGCTGAGGGAAGTGGCTCAGCAGCTCAAACTATTGGAGATTCTATAGCTCTAATTGAAGCTCAGCCTCTTATTCTAGATCAACTATATATTTATTCGGAAGACTCAGAGCTTCCTGACTATAGAGCTTCTATTTTTACTAAAGCCTTTGAAGGCTTAAAAAGATTCTTTTCTTCCTTTGTTCCCGATGAAGAAGAGGAGGCTCCTGAGGATGAGATAGTAATAGAGGTATGGGTGAATAGGGCAAGAAGCTATGTGGATCTATTGCAAAAGATCACAGATGATAATTTCACCAGGAATACAGGAATTAAGGTTAATTACTCCATTATATCTGATGAGCAGAAGCTGATACTATCTAATTCAGCCAATACTCAGCCAGATGTGGCTCTTGGGGTAACTACAACCTTACCTTATGAATTTGCTATCAGAAATTCTGCTCAAGATTTATCTGAGTTTGATGACTTTCAGGAAGTGGTACAGGATTTTTCTCCAGGAGCTCTTATGTCCTATACCATAGATGGAGGAGTCTATGGTCTTCCTGAAACCCAAGACTTTTATGTTACCTTCTACCGTCAGGATATACTAAATTCTCTTAATATACCGGTGCCTGATACCTGGGAGGAGGTTGTGGAGATTCTTCCGGAGCTTCAGAGGTATGGCATGAATTACTATACGCCGTTATCTGTAGCTCAAGCCTATAAGCCTTTTATGTTTACTGCTCCATTTATCTATCAGCATAATGGCAGAATATATAATGAAGAAACTCTTGAGGTAGACTTAACCTCTGAGGAGGCTTTAGAGGGAGTTAGGCTTATGAGTGATCTCTTTACTATTTATGGATTACCTCTTCAGGTAACTAGCTTTTACAATAGCTTTAGATATGGGACCCTGCCTATAGGAATAGGTAATCTGGAGAATTATTTGAAGCTAAAAGGAGCTGCACCTGAGCTAGAAGGATCCTGGAGACTTGCTCCACATCCAGGGGTTAGGGAAGAGGATGGAACCATTACCCGCTGGGCTACAGGATCTGCTCAAGGCACAATGATGTTTAAGGATTCTGAGGCTAAGGATGCCTCCTGGGAATTCTTAAAATGGTGGCTTTCCTCTGAAACTCAAGTGAATTACTCCTATCAGCTGCAAAATATCTATGGACAGGAATATTTTTGGAGTACAGCTAATATAGAAGCCTTTAAGCAGCTTCCTTTAGATGAGGAGGATAAGGAGGTTATTCTAGAGCAGTGGCAATGGCTATTTGAGGTGCCTAAGGTTCCAGGAGGCTATATGGTAGAGAGAGAGCTGAGCAATGCATGGAACGAGATTGTTTTCGAGGATGAAAACCCTAGAGCAGCTATAGATAGTTCATTAACAGTTATGAATAGGGAAGTAAGACGTAAGCTGGAGGAGTTTGGATATATAGAGAAAGGAAGACTTATAAAAAAATATCAATTACCTTCCATGGATAACCTTAGAAACCGGGGTGGTCAAGAATAATGAGTAAACCAATAATTAATGAAGAAAAAGGGAAAACCCCTGTAAAAGAATATAGAATTACAAAAGGACAGATTAAGGAAGAGATCAGCTCCTACTTGTTTTTGAGCCCATATCTACTGCTTTTTATCTCATTTATTGTAGTACCGGTTTTGATGGCTATAGCCTTATCCTTAACGGATTTTAATGCCGTGGAGTTTCCTGGGTTTACTGGACTTAAAAATTATATAAATCTCTTGACCCAGGATTCCACCTTTATGCAGTTTGTACTACCTAATACCCTAAGGTTCGCTCTGATAGTTGGTCCTTTAGGATATTTTATGGGATTTATTCTAGCCTGGATGCTTGCACAGATACCTAAAAAGCCAAGAACAATTCTTGCTTTAATACTGTACTCACCTTCTATGACAGCAGGAGTAGCCATGACAGTGGTATGGAGGATATTATTCAGCGGTGATCAGACAGGATATCTAAACAGCATTCTAATGAATTTTGGATTGATAAATGAGCCTATTCAATGGCTACAATCTCCTGAATACTTAATGACAATAATGATAATAGTTACCCTTTGGGGAAGTATGGGAGTAGGATTCCTGGCAATGCTTGCAGGGGTTCTAAATATAAATCCTGAGATGTATGAAGCAGGCTATATCGATGGAATTTCCAATAGATTTCAAGAAATAATTCATATTACCATACCTTCTATGAGACCACAGATGCTTTTTGGAGCTGTAATGGCAGTGGTTAGTACCTTCCAAGCAGGAGCTATTGGAGTGCAGCTTTCTGGTGCCAATCCTACACCCCAATATGCTGGACAACTTATTGTTAATCACATAGAGGATTATGGTTTTATACGCTTTGAAATGGGCTATGCAGCAGCAATTTCCGTGGTGCTTCTGCTATTTATATATCTCAGCTCAAAGGTAGTTAGAGGACTTCTGGGAGAAGATGATTAATGAGGAGGGATAGAATGTCAAGCTTTCAGGGAACAAAAATTAATCCTAGTAGATTTCACAAAAGCCAAATAAAGTTCTTTTTGATACTTATTCCTGTGGCAATATTCATGGGGCTACCTATAGTATTTATCTTTTCTCATGCTTTTAAGCCTATGGATGAGTTGTTTGCTTATCCACCGAGGTTTATAGCGAAAAATCCTACCTTTGATAATTTTGAAAGATTGTTTGCGGCTATGGATTTATCTGGAGTTCCTGTGAGTAGATATGTATTTAATAGTCTTTTATCCACAGC
>JAEXSY010000400.1 GCA_023440105.1 Bacillota bacterium | reverse complement strand
TTACTGGAGAGCATAAAAGCTATGAATAGATAGGAGTTGTTTATGTGAGCAGGATTTTTTGTGTTGAGGATGAAGAAAATATTAGAGAGCTTATACTTTATGCCTTAAAGTCTTCTGGATTTGAGGCTCTTGGTTTTGAAGAAGGAGAAGGCTTTTTCCATGCTTTAAATGGGGAGCTTCCGGATTTGGTGCTTTTAGATATTATGCTTCCTGATATAGAAGGAACTGAAATCCTTAGAAGGCTGAGAATGAATCCTCATACAGCTCACATACCGGTTATACTCCTTACGGCAAAAGCCTCAGAGCTGGATAAGGTTAAGGGGTTAGATTTAGGTGCTGATGATTATATAACCAAGCCCTTTGGAGTGCTGGAGCTTATATCGAGAATAAAGGCTGTCCTTAGAAGAAGCAGCCCACAAAGCAATGATATTCTCAGCTACAAGGAGCTTATTGTCAATAATAAGAGCAGAACTGTTTATGCTTCTGGAGAGGAGGTAGTCCTCACTTATAAGGAGTTTGAGCTGCTATATTACCTCCTGCAGAATAAAGGAATTGTTTTGAGCAGAGATAAAATAATGGATGCTATATGGGGCTTCGATTTTCAAGGGGAAACCAGGACTGTAGATATGCATATAAAGACCCTGAGACATAAGCTGGGGTCTCTAGGAAGCATCATAGAAACTGTTAGAGGAGTAGGCTATAAGATAGGAGGTTAGTATATGAACAAAAAAATATTTAAAAATATGTCTATCCTTGCTATCCTTGTAGCTTTAGCTGCGTCATTTCTTTACAGTGCATATTATTATAGCTTTTTTCGAAGCCAGCTTAAGGATGAGGTTAAGGAAAAGGCTATTATTATTTCCAAAGGTATAGAAGATACTAATGATAAATATACCTATCTTAAGGACTTAGATTTAAAGGGCAGCAGTAATAGGTTGACTCTTATAGATAGCCAGGGAGACGTGCTTTTTGATAGTCATCTAGATGAAAATGTTCTTGAAAACCATTTGATGAGGCCTGAGGTACAGGAAGCTATAAAAGCTGGTTCGGGAGAGGAAGTAAGGGAATCCTCCACTCAATTAGAAAGGATATATTATTATGCCCTAAGATTATCAGACGGCTCCATCCTTCGATTGGCAATAACAACTAGGAGCTTTCGAGCCATATTTTTTTCAGCTCTCCCTTATATATTTTTATTTATGGCATTAATCATAGGCATATGTGTTTTCATAGCCTTGAGACTTACAAAAAAAATTACAAGTCCAATAAACGATATTAATCTAAATAATGAGGAGTTTATCCCACCCTATCCAGAGCTAGCTCCTTTTTACTATAAAATAGAAGAACAGAATACAAGGATAAATGAGCAGCTGAGAACTCTAAAGGAGCAGAGCAGCAAAATTAAGCTTATTTTAAGCAACACTACGGAAGGTATAGCTATTATTGATGGAAAAGGGAAGGTCCTATCTGTTAACAACAGTCTTTTAGATATAGTGGGAGCACCACATGAGAGCTATGAAGGTAGAAGCTTCATAGAGGTGAGCCGTAAGACGATATTTAATGAAAGTCTTAAATTAGCTCTTCAGGGAAAGGGAACTCATGGAGAAACTACCATGGGTGAGAAGGTCTATAGCTTCACCCTAAATCCTGTTTATCATGGTGGGGTTATACAAGGAGCTATCCTGCTTTTAGTAAATGTCACTGAAAAACACAAGGCTGAGAAAATTAGAAGGGAATTCTCTGCTAATGTATCTCATGAGCTTAAAACCCCTTTAACCTCCATTTCCGGATATGCAGAGATGATCAGTACTGGCATGGCAGCCTATGAGGATTCCAAAAGCTTTGCAGAAAAAATTCAAAATGAAGCTTCAAGGCTTCTTACCATAATAACGGATATAATGAAGCTCTCTAGATTAGAGGAAGGAAAGCTTCAGGAGGGTATGAAAGAGGTTGATCTTCTTAAAGTTATAAATTCCTCAGCAGAAAGGTTATCAGGAGCCATGGCTGAAAAGTCTATAACTCTAGATTTGCCTGATAGGGAGGTTTACCTTTTGGGCAATGAAGGGATGCTGGAGGAGCTTGTCTTCAACCTTATGGAGAATGCCGTAAAGTATAACATCCCTCAAGGTAAGGTTTCTGTAGAACTTGAAGAGGAAGACAACACTGTAATACTCCGATTAAAGGATACAGGAATAGGTATTTCTCCAAAAGATCAAGAAAGAATTTTTGAAAGATTTTATCGGGTAGATAAGAGCCACTCCAAAAAAACCGGAGGAACAGGCCTTGGTTTAGCTATAGTAAAGCACATTGCAGAATACCACAAGGGCTCTATAAGGGTAATCAGTGAAATAGGAAAGGGAACTACCATGGAAGTGACCTTAAGAAAAGGAGGCTAAGGAGCCTCCTTTTCTTAAGGTGTTTTTGTTATGTAACTAAATAATTTTTATTCTAATGAGATTTTTCACTGCTTTAAATTGTATTATAAGTGAAAGGAGATGATTAGCTTGGAAAATTCCTTTGAGCTCAAGGAACGCTTAGAAAAAGCCATTGATAAATATTCTGTCACTCTAGTTAAGCTTATCTTAACCTATGTAAAAAGCCTTCATGAGGCGGAGGATATTGCCCAAGAGGTATTTTTAGCCTATTTTCAAAAGGCTCCATCCTTTGAAAGTCAGGAGCATGAAAAGGCATGGCTTATAAGAGTAGCAATAAATAAGAGTAAAAACTATCTAAAAAGTGGCTTTTTTAAAAGCTTAAACCCTATACCTGAAGATTTAAGCTATCTGCCAAAGGGGGAAGAGGAGCTCATTGATGCTGTTTTAAGCCTTGATTTAAAATACAGGACTCCGGTTCATCTCTATTATTATGAAGGTTATTCAATTAATGAGATAGCAGAAATATTAAAAGAAAAGTCCTCCACTATAAGCACAAGACTATCTCGCGGGAGAAAAATATTGATGTCACAGTTAGGAGGTATGATTAATGAATAGTGATAAATATAAAGAGGCTTTTGATAAGTTAGATATAAGTAAGGATTTTAAGGAAAAAACACTTTCCCATATAGAAGAAGGCAAAATAGAGAATATTGATAATTATAAAGGAGGAGTGATTATGAAAAAAGCTGTAAGCTATGGAATTATTGCGGCCATACTGATAATAGCTTTAGGAATTACATTGTTTTTAAAAGGAAGCAATGATGATAAGTCAATAGCCTTAAAGGAGTCCACTGGTAATGTGAAGGTGAGCTATGTAGCTTCTGAAGATATGACACAGGCTATCCTAGGAGGGGGTGCTTCCGATAGCTTAATATATCTCACAGAGAAGGAAATAGTAAATGACTATAATAACTCAATATTTTCTGGGACAGTTCTGGACATTAAAAATATATTGATAGACTTTGGAGATGGATTCAGCGAATATAGGGCAATAGCAACGGTTTCCATAGAGAAGATGATTAAAGGAGAGGAAAAGGAAGGAGATAAAATAGAGATTTTACTTCCTACAGGGATAGCGTTAGATGGTAGTGAAAAAGTTACCCTTGAGGATACCTATGTTATCGCAAAGATTAAAGTGGGAATGAAGGGGATATTCATGCCTATAAGATATACAGAGGAACATTACTTTGAGCAAAACGACAGCAAGCTCTTTCTTAAGGATCTAGCTGAATATGGCTTGATGGATGGAATGAGATTTGCAGTTTTAGAAGGTAAAGATGGGCAAATTATTAATGGAGCCTTTGAAGGTGTTAACTCAAATAGTACCTTAGAAGTGGTGGAGGAATATATCAAGGCGTTGATGAATTAAATAATTTTATGAGGCCTCCTATAAGGGGGCTTTATTTCTTGCAATATACCTAAATTACAATTATTATGTTAATAACAGAAGCTATACAGAGGTATAGGAGAGTAGACAGTAAAATTATTAAGGAAAGGTGTTTTGTGATGAAATTTATATCGTGGAATGTTAACGGATTGAGAGCCTGTGTTCAGAAAGGCTTTTTGGATTTTTTCAATGAAGTAGATGCAGATTTTTTCTGTATTCAAGAAAGCAAGCTTCAGGAAGGTCAGATAAATTTAGAGCTTCCCGGTTATTATCAATACTGGAATTATGCCCAAAGGAAAGGTTATTCAGGTACCGCCATATTTACTAAGCATAAGCCTATCAGCATTGAATATGGTATAAATATTGAGGAGCATGACCAGGAGGGCAGGGTTATAACTCTTGAGTATTCCGATTTCTATTTGGTGACAGTATACACTCCAAACTCTAAGGAAAAGCTAGCTAGACTAGAATATAGAATGGAATGGGAGGATGCCTTTAGAGCTTTCTTAAAAGAAAAGGATGCTGTTAAGCCAGTGATTGTTTGTGGAGACTTAAATGTGGCTCACAAGGAGATAGATCTTAAGAATCCTAAGACAAACAGAAGAAATGCAGGCTTTACCGATGAAGAAAGAGAGAAGTTCTCTATATTTTTAGATTCTGGATTTATAGATACCTTTAGATATTTTTATCCTGACCTTGAAGGAGTATATTCTTGGTGGTCCTATCGATTTAATGCCAGGGCAAATAACGCAGGGTGGAGAATTGATTATTTCTGCACCTCCAAGGCTCTAGAGGATAGGCTTGTGGGTGCCAAAATACATACAGAGGTTTTGGGGTCAGATCACTGCCCTGTGGAACTTACAATAAAATAACCTAAATGTTTAATATTTGTGAAAAAATGGCTGTCTATATTGAAAATTAAATTATATTATGTTACCATAATTCAAGGTTAGTAACTATAGATAATTATGTAAATTTGATATATTACAACCGTAAAGATATTTGTTTGGAGGTTTTTTTAATGAATCAAGGTACAGTTAAATGGTTTAATGCAGAAAAGGGCTTTGGCTTTATAGAAGTTGAAGGCGGAAAGGACGTATTCGTTCACTATTCTGCAATATCCGGCGAAGGCTTCAAGTCTCTTCAAGAAGGTCAAAAGGTTCAATTTGACATCGTTGAAGGTCAAAGAGGAGAGCAAGCTGCTAACGTAGTAGCATTATAAAAAAAACAAGGCTGTTGATAGCTTCTATCAACAGCTTCATTTATACCTTAAATTAGTTAAGTTATTTAAGTATATTTTATAGATTTATGACCAGAGTTAATGAAGAGCATTTTTTATTAGCATTGCTGCTTGAAGCTGGGATATATCCTTTATTAAAGATACTTCACCTTCTACAAGCTTCCTTGCTTTGTCTAAGATTTGCTTTTCTGTAGAATTTAGTTTTTTGGTGCTGTTGATTGTAGTAAGTGCCAGAAGCACCTCTGCGCTTTCCATCAGTGATCCAGATTTTATTTTGCTGTTTAAAAATTCATTTCTTTCCTTTAATGATGGAAACTCTTTTAGGCTGAGTTCTGAACTGTTGACCTTTTGAAGAATGGAGCTCAGGGTATCCTCATCACTTATTTTTCTGATATGGGAACTTTGGATCTTACTTTCTGGTATCATAATTTTTAATTTGTTATGGCTGATTAAAACAATATAGTACTTCTGTACTTCACCGGAGAACTCCTTCTCCTCGATAGCCTCGATGGTGCCGGCTCCCTGCATAGGATAAACTATCTTATCACCAACTGTAAACAACTTATCACCTTCCTTTTTATCACCGTGTATAATATGTAAATTTTGCAGCAGCATAGCTGTATAATAGGAAAAATAGAAATATTATTGTGGTTTGAAAAATAAGCCTTAAATAAAAATAATCCTTGGCTTACTGTAAACAGAGTTAAAGGATGCACATTTTATTCAGTATAAAATAGCTTTAAGATATAGATAATATATTTTATCTTTAATTTCCAATTTCTTTAGAAATGAAAAATCACCTGGATGATTTTTGAAATATTTGTGCTTATGATTTTAGGTTTCAAAAAGATTGTAGAAAATTTCCTTATGATATAAGTATATCATATATTCCCATTAGATGCTAATTTTAAAATTAATAAGTGTTACAAAAACTTAACAAAAAGCATAGATCTTTATGTGTATATATTGCCCAATAACAGAATATTTAAAGATATAAAAATAATTGTTTACGGGAAATTAATGATTATTGTATATTTACCTGTGGCAAAATAGGGCAGAATAATGTTAATATAGATATGATTAAGAAAAGGACGTAATAGTGATGGCAGTAGATACCCACCTATTATAAGTACGATTATTTTATATGGGAAAGGATGAAAGTTGATGAATTACAGAGACTTGTATACTAGCTGGTTAAACAATAAGTTTTTTGATGAGAAGACCAGAGAAGAATTAGCAGCACTTAAAGATAATGAAGCAGAGATTGAAGACAGATTTTATAAGGAATTAGAATTTGGTACCGCTGGCCTTAGAGGAAAGTTAGGTGCAGGTACTAATAGAATGAACATATATAATATATCAAGAGCAACTCAAGGTCTTGCTGATTTTATAAAAGAGCAGGGACAAAGCTACATGGATAGAGGAGTTGCCATAGCTTATGACTGCAGGCATTTTTCAGATGTTTTTGCAAAAAGAGCAGCTCTTGTTCTTGCAGCTAATGGAATAAAGGTTTATCTATATGAGAGCTTAAGACCTACTCCACTGCTATCCTATACCGTGAGACATTTCAATACCGCTTCTGGTATAGTAGTTACTGCAAGCCATAATCCTAAGGAATACAATGGCTATAAGGTATACTGGGAGGATGGCGCTCAGATAGGCCAAGAGATGGCTGATGCTATTACTGGTAAGATACTAGCTATTAAGAGCTTTGAGGACGTTTCTGTTATGGATGAGCAGGAAGCAATCGACAAGGGACTTCTTAATATAATAGGTAAAGAAATAGATGATATCTATGTGGAAAAGGTTAAAGCATTAGCTTTAAGAGAAGACATAGATAAGGATATAAAGGTGGTTTATACACCTCTTAATGGAACAGGTAATGTTTTAGTAAGGAGAGTTCTTAAAGAAAGAGGCTTCAATAACATAACCGTAGTTCCAGAGCAGGAAAATCCTGATCCAAACTTTACAACAGCACCATTCCCAAATCCTGAGGATTCCAGAGCCTTTGAATATGCAGAAAATCTGGGAAGAGAAATAGGAGCAGATTTACTTCTTGCTACAGATCCAGACTGTGATAGATTAGCTATTATGGTAAAGGATAAGGATGGCAGCTATGTTGCCTTTAATGGTAATCAAACTGGTGCAATGCTGGTTAAATATATTGTAGAAGCAAGACTAGAGACAGGTAAGCTTCCTGAAAATGCTTTTATAGTTAAGTCTATTGTTACAGGAGACTTAGGAAGAGCTATTGCAGCTAAATATGGAGTTGAAACCTATGAAGCTCTCACAGGCTTTAAGAATATCTGTGGAGTAGCTAATGCCTTAGAAAAAGCAGGAGATAAGAAATTTATCTTTGGTTATGAAGAGAGCATAGGCTATGTTACAGGCGACTTCGTAAAGGATAAGGATGGAGTAATTTCCTCCATGATGCTTTGCGAAGCTGCGGCTTATTACAAGAAGCAGGGCAAAAATCTAATAGAGGTACTAGAAGAAACCTACAAGGAATTTGGTTACTACAGAGAAAAGCAAATCTCCCTAGTCCTTGAAGGAGTGGAAGGCAGCAAGAGAATAGGCAGGATGATGGAAGCCTACAGAGCTGAATATCCTACTGAGGTAGAAGGAATAAAGCTTACTAAATATACTGATTTAAAGAAGGGAATAGTTACAGATGTGGCTTCAGGAGAAACTACCCCATCTGTTATACCTTCCTCAAATGTTCTTCTATTCACCCATGAGGATGGTTCATGGTATGCAGTAAGACCTTCTGGTACAGAACCTAAAATAAAATTATATATTTATTCAAAGGGTGAGACTTCAGAAGCAGCAGAAATGAAGATAGCTTCCTTCGAAAAGGTTGCTTTAGGTAAGCTTAATTCAATAGAATAATATTTTTTGTATTATCTTCGGCAGAGGTAGATACTCTGCCGATTTATTTTGCGTATATAAAATATATAATTTTTGTAGTAATTCTTAAGCTTTTCTTATTAATGTTACTAATTAGTTGACAAAATGTTACGGAGGCTGTACTCTAGTTTTAGATTATAGTTTAAAATGATAATAAATATCATTTAACTTAGATATAAACAAGCTATGATTATATTAGAAGGATAGGGGTTAATCATGAATTTTATTGAAATATTAAAGGCTATATTTTTAGGTATTGTAGAAGGAATCACTGAATGGCTTCCCATAAGCAGTACTGGCCATATGATTCTGGTAGACCAGTTGATGCAGCTTAACCTTTCTGATGAATTTAAAAGTATGTTTTTTGTTGTTATTCAGTTAGGTGCGATATTAGCTGTGGTAGTTCTTTTTTGGAAGAAGCTTTTTCCGTTAAATAGTAGTAAAAAATTAGATAGAGATACCATAGATCTATGGGGAAAAATAATAGTAGCTTGTGTTCCGGCAGGGGTAATAGGAATACTTTTTGATGATTATTTAGAGGCTCATCTTCATAAGCCTTTGGTTATAGCTGCTATGCTAATAATATATGGAGTACTATTTATTATTATAGAAAATAGAAATAAGGGCAAAAGGTTAAGAATTAATTCTTTAAAGGATATTAGCTATAAGATAGCAATAGGCATAGGGATATTTCAGGTATTATCCTTGATACCTGGGACTTCAAGATCAGGAGCTACCATTATAGGAGGTATACTTTTAGGGGTATCTAGAACCATAGCTGCTGAATTTACCTTCTTCTTAGCTATTCCCGTAATGTTTGGTGCAAGCTTTATCAAGCTTCTAAAGTTTGGCTTTGTCTTTCAGGGGTTTGAGTTATTGATTCTTTTAGTAGGGATGGTTACAGCGTTCGTTGTTTCTATACTGGCTATTAAATTCCTCATGGGCTATATCAAAAAGCATGACTTTAAGATTTTTGGATGGTACAGAATTGTGCTTGGAGTTTTGGTTATTTTATTCTTTAGCTTGTAGCATAGTAATTATTTAACTTAAATATCCACAGAGAAATAATATATTATTAAGGCACTGCTTACTTATAAAGGTAAGCAGTGCCTTATATTATGTAATTGCATCATTTTTTTGTTTTAAAGGACTCCTAATCGATGAGAAATTAATAAGTTTTCTTTGCTTTTATTAATAGTTCTTAGGTGTATTACAATAGTCTGTAATGATTTGTAAAATATAAAATATTCTGTATTTTTAGCTTTACCAGTAATTATTTTTATGATAACATAAATCCAATATAGAGAGTGTATCTAGGGTTCCACCGGAGCTTGCTTTTAGCATAAGCTCTTGGGTTTGGTCCAAGCGATACAGGGGAGCATTTACTTTACTCTATGGGTAAGGAAGTTGCCTACACTTTTAGGAGAAAAGCCTAAAGGAGGAGTCTCACATGAGATTTTTCCTTTGGGCTTTTATTTTTTTAATAGATTTTTATGATAGATAGGAGGGGAATTATGAGTGCTATTGAGGTGTTAAACCTGAGAAAAGAGTTTAAGGTAAAGACTAAGGAAGAGGGCTTTCGGGGAAGTCTTAAGTCCATGATAAAGCCTCAGTATAAAAATGTGGAGGCGGTAAAGGGGATAAGCTTTCAGGTAGATAAAGGAGAGCTTCTAGCCTTTATCGGTCCTAATGGAGCAGGGAAGTCAACAAGCATAAAAATGCTCACAGGTATCTTAAAGCCTACGGCTGGGGATATAAAGGTTTGTGGGCTGAATCCTGATAGGGAAAGAAAAAAGCTTTCTTATAAGATAGGAACTGTTTTTGGTCAAAAGTCACAGCTGTGGTTTCACCTGCCTCCCTTAGACAGCTTTAAGCTATTGGGTGGTATATATGAGATAGAAAGTAAAAAGCTCGAAAAAAGGATTGAGTATTTAAAGGAAATCTTCGATATTCATGACCTTATGGATATACCCGTTAGAAAGCTATCCTTAGGTCAGAGAATACGCTGTGAGATAGCAGCGGCTATACTTCATGAACCAGAGATGATCTTCTTAGATGAGCCTACTATAGGGTTGGATGTTATAGTGAAGCAGAGGATAAGAGAGCTTATCTTAAAGCTAAATAAGGAGGAAAAGACCACGATATTTTTAACCTCCCATGATGCTGGTGATATAGAAAAGCTCTGTAAAAGAGCTATAATAATTAACCATGGAGAAATTGTACTAGATGAGTCTGTAAAGAATCTTAAATATAGCTATCTCAACAAGAAATATATACACATTAAGTACAGTGAGCCTGTTAATATACAAGGGATACCTGTGGATATAGTGAAAAGCAAGGGGAGCGCTCTTCAGGTAAGGGTGGACACAAAGGAGCAGGATATAGACGAGGTTCTTTCTATCCTGATAAAGCTGGGAAGAGTAGAGGACATAAATATAAATGAAACTCCCTTAGAGGAGGTAATTTCCTTTATCTACAATGGAAAGGAAGGACGGTGAGTAGATGAATAAGTATATACCTATCATAAAGATAAACTTTCAAAATAAGCTTGTTTACTTTTGGGACTTAATAGGAAATAATCTATTTTTCATACTGATCATGTTTGTTTATTTAATGCTGTGGAAGAGCATATATGGCGATGGAAATAGTAGTATTGCCGGAATCACCCTTAACCAGATGATATGGTATTTAGTTGTGACAGAGGTTATTACCCTATCAAGAGGAGTTATTCATCAAGAGGTGAACAGGGAAGTGAAAAGCGGGGAGATAGGTTATCTTATAGGAAAGCCTTATAATTATATATTCTATTGCTTCTCCTGTTTTATAGGAGATGCGGGAGTTAAGCTTTTGGCTAACGGAGCTTTAGCAGTGGGTATAGGTCTATTATTTGTAGGTCCATTAGAGGGATTTTCTTTAGTAACCTTTCCTTTTATATTTATAAGTATTCTTCTAGGATGGATTCTAAACTTTTTTATATACATGCTTTTAGCTCTTACTGCCTTCTGGACAGAAGAAAATAGTCCTTTCTTCTGGATATATTCTAAGCTGGTTTTCACCTTAGGAGGTATGCTTCTTCCCATAGAGCTATTTCCTCTATGGCTTCAGAAGGTTTCAAAGGTCCTGCCCTTTGTATATGTTACCTATACTCCTGCTAGGTTGGCAGTGGATTTTAGCTTTGAGTCCTTTATAAAGGGGGCTGGAGTTCAGCTTGTTTATCTAGCTGTATTTATTACCTTGACACTGTTTGTATATGGAAAGGGGGTTCGGAAATTAAATGTTAATGGAGGTTAAAAAATCCTTAAAGCTCATAGGCTATTATTTTAAATTTAATTTATCCTCCTCCATGGAGTACAGAGGAAGCTTCCTGCTGCAGATATTTGGAATGATGATAAATAACTCTTCCTTTATATTTTTCTGGTGGATACTCTTTGATAATGTTGGAGATATTGGAGGGTATGGCTTTAAAGAGGTTATGGCTCTTTGGGCCTTGGTATCCACAGGCTTTGGAATAACCTTTATATTATTTGGCAATTTAAATCAGCTCACAAAAATCATTATAAATGGGGAGCTGGATGTATATTTGCTGCAGCCTAAGGATGTACTTATTAATGTATTGTGTTCTAGAACAATGATTTCAGCCTGGGGGGACGCCTTCTATGGAATAATATTATTTATCATTATCCAGGGCTTTAGTATAAAAGGGATATTGTTGTTTTTGCTTTTTTCTATAACTGCTGCCTTAATTTTTTCCTCTGTATTAGTTGCCTTTCATGCCTTCACCTTTTATATGGGTAGCTCTGAGGCGATTACCGGTTTAGTGATGGAATTTCTCATCACCTTTAGCATCTATCCAGAAGGAATATTTCATGGAGGAATAAAGGTGATACTATACTCTGTGCTTCCCGTTGCTTTTTTAGGCTATATACCTGTTAAGCTTTTGAATAA